>DASWSO010000223.1:0-8352 GCA_036402635.1 Xanthobacteraceae bacterium | reverse complement strand
CGCCAGCGCGCCGGCCCCTCGCTCGAGGACGACGACTATTCGCGCGAGAAGAAGCCGTAGCCGGCGATAGGGTGAGGTCAAGGCTGGGGGAGCGACAGCAGCTCACCCCGGCGGCGGCTCCGGATGCATCGAGGCGAGCCGCGGCGCCGCGGCGGCGCCGCTCGCGTCCTTCGCCGAATCCGCGGCGCCGGCGAGGCTGGCGCGGTCGATCAGCTCGACAATCTCCTGCGGGCTGATCGGGTGCGAGCTGACGCGCACGTTGAACGGCGCCAGCGCGTTCTCGATCGCCGCGATCACCGCCGCCGCCGCCGGAATGGTGCCGCCCTCGCCGGCGCCCTTGACCCCGAGCGGGTTGAGCGGCGACGGCGATTCCATGTGCGCCACCGCGATCGGCGGCATCTCGGTCGCGAGCGGCAGCAGGTATTCGCCGTAGTTCATGGTCAGCGGCTGGCCCTCGGCGTCGTACACCATGCGCTCGAACAGCGCATTGCCGATGCCGTGCACCACGCCGCCGATGATCTGCCCGTCCACCAGCTTCGGATTGAGCAGCGTGCCGCAATCGTGCCCGACCGAGTAGCGCGTCAGCGTGACGGCGCCGGTGGCGACGTCGACCTCCACCTCGGCGACGTTGCTGCCGTTGGCGTAGGCGGTCTTGGCGATCGGATGATAGGCGGTCGCCTCCAGTCCGGGAGAAAGCCCGGCCGGGATCGGCATGCCGGGCACGCCGTTGAGCCGCGCCGCCGCGTCGCCGAGGCTCAGCTTGAGGTCCGGCACGCCGGCGACGCGGATCTCGCCGTTCTCGATCACGAGGTCCTGCTCGCCGACTTCCAGCGCATCCGCGGCGAGCTTGAGCGCCTTCTGGCGCACCGCCTGCGCGGCGTCGAACACCGACGACCCGGCGGTCACCGCGATGCGGCTGCCGATGGTGCCGATGCCGAGCGGGAATTTTCCGGTGTCGGCGGATTCCACCACCACGTTGGCGATGTCCACGCCGAGCGCGTCGGCGCAGATCTGCGCCAGCACGGTGGTGTGGCCCTGGCCCTGGCTGGCGGCGCCGGTGACGACCAGCACCTTGCCGCTCGGCATCACCCGCACCAGCGCGCCCTCGAACGGGCCGATGCCGGTATCCTCGATGTAGCTGGCGATGCCGATGCCGAGGTGGCGGCCTTGCGCGCGCGCCTGCGCCTGCCGCGCCGAAAAGTCCGCGTAGCCGGAAAGCTCCAACGCCTTGTCGAGGCAGCCGGCATAGTCGCCGCTGTCGTAGCTGATCGGCGAGCCGTCGCGGTATTTCATGCCGGTCACGTACGGCATCTGCTCCTTGGTGACGTAGTTGCGCCGGCGCACCTCCGCCGGATCGAGCTTGAGCTCATGCGCCACCAGGTCCACCAGCCGCTCGATCACGAACGCCGCGTAGGGCCGGCCGGCGCCGCGGACCGGCGAGGTCGGGGTGGCGTTGGTGTGCACGACATGCAGGGTGAGATCGAGCGCCGGCACCGCATACGGCCCCGGAAACGGCGCCAGCGAGCTTAGCGCCAGCAGCAGGCCGTAGGGCGTATAGGCGCCGTGGTCGTGGATGGCGCGGCCGCGGATGCCCAGAATCTTGCCGTCCGCGCGCGCCGCCACTTCCAGCTCCCACACCTGGTTGCGCTGCTGCGTGGTGGCGACGAAATGCTCGCGGCGGTCTTCGATCCACTTCACCGGCCGCCCGAGCTTCATGGCGGCGAGCGCAACGACGATCTCCTCCGGATACAGCGCGGCCTTCGGGCCGAAGCCGCCGCCGACGTCCGGGGCGATCACGCGGGTGCGGTTCTCGTCGCGCTCGAGGTAGATCGAGAGGAACTTGCGCACCGGATAGGGCGACTGCGTCGAGCTCCACACCGTCAGCATGTCGTCCGCCGGCTCGTGGCGCGCGATCACGCCGCGGCACTCCATCGAATGGCAGCCGCCGCGGTGCAGGTCGTAGCGCTGCTTGAACACGTGCGGTGCGCCGGCGAAGATCGCGGTCGCTTCGCCGAACTGGCCTTTCAGCGTGGCGACAAGATTGTCCGCGGCGCCGAGATGCGCCGGGGTTGAGCCGGCGAACGCCGCCTCGCAATCGATCACCGCCGGCAGCGCCTCGTAGTCGACCGCCACCAGCGCGGCCGCGTCCTCGGCGATGTAGCGATTGTCGGCGACCACGATCGCGATCGCCTCGCCGACGTAGCAGACCTCGTCGCGGGCGAGCGGATACTGCGTCACCGCCTGCTTGAACAGCGGGCTCGGGAAGGTCAGCGGCATGCGCTTGTCGGCGTAGGCCGGTCCGAAATCCGCCAGCACGAACACGCCATGCACGCCGCGCAGCGCCGCCGCCGCGCTCACGTCGACACTGCGGATGCGCGCATGCGCGTGCGCGCTGCGCACGAACGCCGCCTGCAGCATGCCGGGTAGCTGGATGTCGTCGGTGTAGCGGCCCTTGCCGCCGATCAGCCGCGGGTCCTCCAGGCGCTTGACGCTGGCGCCGGTGTAACGCACGCCCATGTCAGCGCTCCGCCGCTTGCATGCGCCGCGCCGCCGTCAGCGCCGCGTCGACGATGAACTGGTAGCCGGTGCAGCGGCAGATGTTGCCGGAGAGCACCTCGCGGATCTCGGTCTCGCTCGGGTCGGCGTGGGTTTCGAGGTACGCGACCAGCGTGGTGATCACGCCCGGCGTGCAGAAGCCGCATTGCAGGCCGTGGTGCTCCCACATCGCCTCCTGCACCGGGTGCAGGCTGCCGTCGGCTTTCGCCACGCCTTCGATGGTGCGCACCTCGGCGCCGTCCGCCTGCACCGCCAGCATCAGGCAGGAGCGCACCGGCTGGCCGTCGACGATCACCGTGCAGGCGCCGCAGACCCCGTGCTCGCAGCCGAGATGGGTGCCGGTGAGCCCGAGCTCCTGGCGCAGGAAGTCGCCGAGATGCATGCGGGTCTCGACGTCGCGCTGATGCGCGGCGCCGTTCACCGTGAGCGCAATGACGCGCCGATCAGACATTCTTCTCTCCCCTGGCGCGCGCCGCCGCGGTAGCCAATGCGCGCTCCACCAGCACTTTTGCGAGCCGCTTGCGATAGGCCGCATTGACGTAGGCGTCGGACATCGCCTCGACCTCGCCCGCGACCGCAGCGGCGCTCTTGAAGGCTTCCGCGCTCGGCTCTTTCCCGACGAGCAGCGTTTCGGCGGCGCTCAGCCGCAGCGGCGTGACCTCGACGCCGCACAGCGCCAGCGCGGCGCGCGCGATGCGGCCCTGCGCGTCGAGCGCGAGCAGGCAGGCGACGCCGGCGATGGCGAAATCGCCGTGCCGGCGCGCGAACTCGGTGAAGGCGTAGCCGTGCGGCCGCGGCCACTTCGGCAAGCGGATGGTGGTGAGGATCTCGTCCGGCTCGAGGTTCGGCGTCATGTAGCCGAGCCCCCATTCGGCGACCGGCACCTGGCGGGTGGCGCGCGGCCCCGACACCGTGAGCACGGCGTCGAGCGCGGCCGCGACCGCCGGCAGCTCGGCCGACGGATCGAGATGGCAGAGGCTGCCGCCGAAGGTGCCGCGCGAGCGCGTCTGCAAGTGGCCGACGTGCTGCAGCGCCTCGATCACCAGCGGCAGCTCTTGGCGCAGCAGCGCCGACGCCAGCAGCTCGCGCTGCCGCACCATGGCGCCGATCTCGATCGCGTCGCCGGCGTCGCGGATGACGGTGAGCTCGGGGATGCGGTTGATGTCGATGACATGGTCGGGGAGCACGAAGCGCATGTTGAGCATCGGCATCAACGACTGCCCGCCGGCGAGCACCTTCGCGTTCTCGACCGAGCCGAGCAGCGCGTTGAGTTCCTCCAGCGTGCGCGGGTCGTGATAGGTGAACGGACCCGGCTTCATGCCGCAGACTTCCTCGCCCGACCCGGTTGCATCCGGCGGTCCTCCCAGCTTTCATTTGTCGCACCGGGCTTGTGGCGCCGCGCGTGCTAGCGTCTCTAGCTGCCGTGAACCAAGCCTAACGTCAACATGGGTGCTTGCGCCCGAAAGGAAGTCTGGAATGCCGACCGTCGATGCAGGCCGCTGGAAGCTCAATTATGTCGAGGAAGGAAGCGGCACGCCGCTGCTGCTGATCCACGGGCTCGCCGGCGACCACACCGCGTGGACGCCACAGATTGCAGCATTCAAGTCGCAGCACCGTGTGATTGCATTCGACAATCCGGGCTCCGGTAAAAGCTCCAACGTCGATGCGCCGACCTCGATGCGCGAGATGGCCGAGGCGACGCTGCGGCTGATGGATGCGCTGAAGGTCGACAACGCCCACGTGGTCGGCCGCTCGATGGGCGGCGCGATCGCGCAGCAGATGGCGCTGATCGCGCCGGATCGTCTCCGCACCATGGTGATGGCGGCCTCGTTCGCCAAGCTCGATCCGGTCGGCGCGCGCTGGATCGAAAGCATGCGCGACGTGCTCACCTGGCGCGGCAACTGGGCCGAGTGGGCGCGCGTTTTCTCTCCGACGTTCGTGTCGACCGCGTTCTTCAACGAGAACCGCGAGCGCATGGCGATGATCGAGCGGCTGGTGGGCGACGAGTCGCGCGACAAGCAGTCGTATGTGAACCTCAACAATGCCGTGACGGCAGCCGACAACCTCGACGGCCTCGCCCGCATCCGCTGCCCGGTGCTGATCATGGCGGGGCGGCTCGACCCGATCTGCTCGCCGACCGCGACCGGCTGGATGCAGGAGCGCATGCCGCAGGCCGAAACGGTGTGGTTCGAGCGCAGCAGCCATTTCTTCCTGATGGAGGAAGCCGAAAAGGCGATGCAGACGTTGTCGGACTGGCTGCGGCGGCATCCGTAAGGGCACAGCCCCGACTGTCATGTCGGGCCTTGTGCCGGGCATCCACGTCTTTCTTTGCGTCGGCTGCAGAGACGTGGATGGCCGGGGCAACCCTCGCCGGCGGGGCAACGCCGGCTGGCCCGGCCATGACGGCAGTGGTGGGGCGGCCAAGTATCGCCCCTGGTGAGGAAGGCGAGAGCATGAAGATCGAAAATTCCTTCGTGGTGCCGATGCCGGTGGAGCAGGCCTGGCCGCTGCTGCTCGACGTGCCGTCGATCGCGCCTTGCCTGCCGGGCGCCGAACTCACCGAGGTGGTCGGTCCGCAGCACTATCGCGGGCGCGCGCTGCTCAAGGTCGGTCCGGTCGCGCTCGCCTTCGAGGGCGAGGCGCAGATCGTCGACATCGACGCGGCCGGCAAGACCGCGCGGGTGCTCGCCAAAGGCAGCGACAAGAAGGGCCGCGGCAACGCTTCGGCGACGGTGACGTTCGCGCTCGCCGAAGACCCGGCCGGTGCGCGCGTCAATGTCAGCACCGAGCTCAATCTGGTCGGCGCGGTGGCGCAATACGGACGTGGCGCCGGCCTGCTGAAGGCGATCGCCGACCAGCTGATCGGCCAGTTCGCGACGAACCTCGACGCGGCGCTACGCGGCGCTTCCGGCGAGGCCGGTGCGCAGCCGGCCGCCGGCAAACCCATTTCCGGCCTGCGCCTGATGGGCGGCGCGCTCAAGAGCATGGCCAAGCAGAAGTTCGGCGGCGGCGCGCCGGAGTAGCGCTGCGCCGGTCGGGCGCTGCGGCCGGCCGTCGCCGCGCACCGCGCGCTCAATGGATCGGGATCGTCACGGTCAACAGCCCGCCGTACTGCACGCCGCCGCCCTTCTGCTCGCCGACATTGGCCTGCAAACCGAAGATCGCGTTCTTGGTCTTGTACTGGGCCGACGCGGTGCCGCTGAGCGCGCTGTCCTGGTACATGGCGCCGAGTCCGAGATTGAAGCGGCCGGCTTGGTAGCCGTCCCTGAGGCCGAGATCGATCACATGGGTCTGCGGCTTGGCGTTGGCGGTCAGCGCGACGTTGAGCGCGCCCGCCTTCACCACCGCGGCGCCCTCCGCCTGCTGGATCTCGGCCCCTTGCGCCAGCACGCCGAATTTCAGCTCGACCGAAACCTTCTGCCATTCCATCGTGCCGAGCACGCGCGCGCCGAGGATGCGCGCATCGGGCTGGAAGTCCCACAGTCCGGCCTTCAGCTTGAGCTTGCCGACCTGCAGCACTTCGAACTGCTTGCCCTCGAGCGGATCGACGGCGGCGTTGACCAGGCTGCCCCCGGTCTTGGTGACGTAGAGCACGGTGGCGGTGCCGACCACCAAAGCGGCGCCGACGATGTAGAGGACGTTCTTGTTGCGGTCGATCCAGACCCCGAGGGTCGAGGATTGGGCGGCTTTCTTGAACCCTTCAATCCCGCTCTCGAGCTTCTTGTATTCCGGCGTCTGCTTGATCTTCTCGATCAATTCCTTGCTGGCGGCGTCCTTGACGCCGGTGCCGAGCGCCTCCACCAGCTTTTTGGCGTCCTCACCGGAGATCACGCTGGTGCCGGTCTGCGATTTGGATTTGGCGTAGTCGAGCAGCGTCTTCTTGATCGCCTCCTGCACCGCCGGGCTGGTCAGCGCCGCGCCGATCTGCTCCGGAAGCTTGCCGATCTCGGCATCGGCCAGATCGAAGGCGAGCACGAACACCTGGTGGGTGGCATCCACCACGTCGGTTTTCGGTTCCCCCATGCGAGCCTCCATGCTGCCGAAATGAAACTTCCGCGGACAGTGGTCGCCGCAACCGGCGCGCAGGTTCATCCGCCACGCCGCCCGAACGGGCGCGCGATCAGGAAATTCCATCGCCGCCGCCGGCACGCGCCGGCAGCGGCATCGTCACGGTGCAGCGCACCTCGTCGCGCAGGAACGTGAGCCGGGTCTGCGCGTCGAGCTGGAACGGCAGCGACTCCTCGATCAGCACGCGGCCGAAGCCCTTGCGCTGCGGATCGCTGCCCTGGTGCGGACGCACGCCGCGCTCGTGCCAGTCGAGCGCGAGCCGACGCCGACCGTCGTCGGTCAGCACCTGCCAGGTCACGCTCAAGGTGCCGCCCGGCGTCGCCATGGCGCCGTGCTTGCGCGCATTGGTGGCCAGCTCGTGCAGCGCCAGCGCCAGCACCTGGATCGAAGTGTTCGGCAGCGTCACGTCGGGGCCCTCGACGTGAACGCTGCCGTCCGGTTCGGCGCCGAGCGCGCGCAGCTCCAGCCGGACCAGCTCGTCGACCGAAACGGACTGGCTCTGGCCGCGGGAGAGCAGGTCCTGCACGCGCGCCAGGGCCGCGAGCCGGCGCGAGAACGCGGCGCCGAACTCGACCAGCGACCGGCTCGACGCGATCATCTCCGTCGCCATCGCCTCGACCACCGCCAGCAGGTTGCGGGTGCGATGCTGCAGCTCCGAGATCAGCAGCAGATGGGTCTGCTCGGAACGCTTGGCGTTGGTGATGTCCTGGATGATCGTCACCGCGCCGGTGATCTGTCCATGCGCGTCGCGGAACGGAGCGGCGGAGACGCGGGTCCACAGTTCCGGGCCGTCATCCTGCATGTGCAGGAAGTCGATGCCGGGAGTGATGGTCTCGCCGCGCAGCGCGCGCGCTCCCGGATACTCCGTCGGCGGCAGGACGCTGCCGTCGGGGCGGTAGGCGCGCCAACGGCGCTCCGCGTCGAGGTCACGCGACGGGATCAGGGCGCCGCCGATGAAACTGCGCAGCAGCCGGTTGGACTGGGTGAGCTTTCCGTGGGTATCGAACAGGCCGACCCCGGCCGGAAGCTGCTCCAGCAGCGCT
Source organism: Xanthobacteraceae bacterium (assembly GCA_036402635.1). Classification (GTDB taxonomy): domain Bacteria; phylum Pseudomonadota; class Alphaproteobacteria; order Rhizobiales; family Xanthobacteraceae; genus DASWSO01. Next base: position 685 of record DASWSO010000223.1, on the reverse strand, counting down.
GCCAAACGGCCTTCGTTGTCGCGCAGCCGTTCCTCGGCGCGCTTGGCCGCCGTGATGTCGAGCGCGACGCCGGTGAAATCGACGGCGACGCCGTTCTCGAACACGGTGTGCCCGCGCGACGCGACCCAGCGCTCCACCCCGTCGTTGCCGCGGACGCGGTATTCGACATCGTAGGCGCCATCGCCGTGTGGATCGGTGCAGGCGGCCACCGCTGCCTCGACCCGGGCAACGTCATCCGGATGGACGCCGGCGCGCCAGGTCTCGTAGCTGATGTGGGCATCCGGCGGCAGGCCCCACATCGCCTTGGTGCGCGCGTCCCAATGCAACGCGTTGGTGCGCGGATTCCAGTTGTAGCGCGCTAGGCCGACGAGATCGACGGCAGCGCGCAGCCGCGACTTGCTCTCCCGCAGCGCCCCCGCGACACGCGCGCTCTCGGCCGCGGCGGCCCGGTCCTCGGTCCGTTCCATGGCGACGGCATGGGCGCCTGCGATCTGGCCCGCCTCGTTGCGGATCGGCGTGAGGTAGGTGTCGAACCAGGCTTCCTGCGGCCGTCCCTGCCGTTGCAGCATCCAGCGGCCGTCCCGGACCACCACCGTCTCGCCCGCGAACAGCCGGTCGTACAGCGGCCCGGCCTGATTCCAGGCTTCCGGCCAGCATTCCGCTCCCGGCTGGCCGAGCCCGACCG
>DASWSO010000222.1:0-9795 GCA_036402635.1 Xanthobacteraceae bacterium | reverse complement strand
GGTGCCGTACATCGAGGCGAAGAATTCCTCCGCCGTGTTCGAGCACGAGGCCACCACCTCGAAGATCTCCGAGGACATGCTGTTCTACTGCCGGCAGCGCGGCATGACGGCCGAGGAGGCGACCGCGCTCGTGGTCAACGGCTTCGTCAAGGACGTGCTGCAGCAGCTGCCGATGGAGTTCGCCGTCGAGGCCCAGAAGCTGATCTCGATCAGCCTCGAGGGCTCGGTCGGATAACCCAGGAACCTCATCCCGAGGAGGCCGCGTAGCGGCGTCCGGAAGGGATGTCCCATTACCGTGGCCTGCATCCTTCGAGACGCGCCTGCGGCGCTCCTCAGGATGAGGAATAAAGGAAGAGTTCTGCGATGCCGCTGCTTCAAGTCAAAGACCTGCACGTCGAGATCGACGGCAAGAAGATCCTCAACGGGCTCGACCTCACCGTCGACCGCGGCCAGGTGCATGCGATCATGGGGCCGAACGGCTCCGGCAAGTCGACGCTCGCCTATGTGCTCGCCGGCAAGGAAGACTACGAGGTCACCGCGGGCGAGGTGCTGCTCGACGGCGAGAACATTCTGGAGATGCCGGTCGACGAGCGCGCCGCCAAGGGCCTCTTCCTCGCCTTCCAGTACCCGATGGAAATCCCCGGCGTCGCCTCGATGACGTTCCTGCGCACCGCCATAAACGCGCAGCGGCGCGCGCGCGGCGAGCCGGAGCTCTCCACGCCGGAATTCATGAAGAAGGTGCGCGAGACCGCCAAGCAACTGCACATCGATCAGGACATGCTGCGCCGCGGCGTCAATGTCGGCTTCTCGGGCGGCGAGAAGAAGCGCAACGAGATCCTGCAGATGGCGATGCTAGAGCCGCGCCTGGCGGTGCTCGACGAGACCGATTCCGGGCTCGACATCGACGCGCTGAAGGTCGTCTCCGACGGCGTCAACGCGCTGCGCTCGCCGGACCGCTCGATGATCGTCATCACCCATTACCAGCGGCTGTTGAACTACATCGTGCCGGACGTGGTGCACGTGCTCTCCAAGGGCCGCGTGGTGCGCACCGGCGGCAAGGAGCTGGCGCTGCAGCTGGAAGAGCACGGCTACGCCGAATACCGCGAAGACGCTGCGTAAGGATATTCGTCATGCGCGGGCTCGACCCGTGCATCCATCGAAAAGAAGCGGCGGTGGCCGGTTCTTGATGGATTGATGGATTGCCGGGTCAAGTCCGGCAATGACGAGAATGAGAAAGTCCAGAGTAAGACATGAACGCTGAAATCCGTCATATCCGCACCGCCGCCGAGCAGGGCCTGCTCGACGCCTTCGCGGCGCATCGCGAGACGCTGCCGAGCATTGCCGGCGAGCGCGCCGACGCCTTCCGCATGTTTGAGGAAGCCGGGCTGCCGCACCGCCGGGTCGAGGAGTGGAAGTACACCGACCTGCGCGCGCTGATGCGGGAGGCCAAGCCGCTGGCGCCGAAGCCGGACGCGGCCGCGCTCGCGGCCGCCAAGGGCGCCGGCAAGCTCGCCGGCGTGAAGGCGCGCCGGCTGGTGATCGTCAACGGCACCTTCGTGCCGAAGCTCTCGGATGTGGCCAAGCTCGAGCCGGGGCTGACCATCATGTCGCTTGCCGACGCGCTCGGCAGCGGTCCGGTGCCGGAGCTCGGCCGCACGGTTGCGACCAAGGACGTCGCGGTCGCGCTCAACACCGCCTTCATGACCGACGGCGTGGTGATCCGGGTCGCCGACCGAGCCGTGATCGAGCGGCCGATCCAGCTGGTGTTCGCCTACAGCGGCGGAGCCGCGGCGGTGTTCACGCGCTCGCTGGTGACGGTCGGCGCCGGCGCGCGGCTGACGCTGATCGAGACCCACGAGGGGCCCGACGGCGTCGACTACCAGATCAACAACGCGATCGAGGTCACGGTCGGCGACAAGGCGCATGTCGACCGCATCAAGGTCGGCCGCGACGGCGGCAAGGCGCTGCATCTCGCCAGCCTGATGGCGCGGGTCGGCGCGGAAGCGCGCTTTCACGACTTCGCGTTCACGACCGGCAGCGCGGTGACGCGCAACCAGCTGTTCGTGCAGCTCGATGGCGCCGGCACCCATTGCGGCGTGCGCGGCGCGACGCTGCTGCGCGGCCGCCAGCACGTCGACACCACCATGGTGATCGACCACGCGGCGGAAGGCTGCGAGAGCCGGGAAGTGTTCAAGACCGTGCTCGACGACGAGAGCCGCGGCGTTTTCCAGGGCAAGATCATCGTGCGCCCGGGCGCGCAGAAGACCGACGGCAAGATGGCGAGCCACGCGCTGCTCCTGTCGGAGAACGCCGAGGCCGACCACAAGCCGGAGCTGGAAATCTTCGCCGACGATGTCCAGTGCGGGCACGGCGCCACCGCCGGCGCGCTCGACCAGGATCTGCTGTTTTATCTCAAGACGCGCGGCGTCCCGCCGAAGGAAGCCGAGGCGCTGCTGATCCAGTCTTTCGTCGGCGAGGCGATCGAGGGGATCGAGCATGAGGCGTTGCGCGAGGCGCTCTCCGGCCTCGCCGAGGAGTGGCTGCAGGCGCGGGTGTAAGGGGTTGCTTCGAGCAATAGACTCCGTGTCCGGCAACGCTCGCCCGGACTGACGGGCAGGGAATGGGTTGTAATGCATCCGGCAGTGAGCAACGGCAGCTATGATGTGGAGCGCATCCGCGCGGATTTCCCCGCGCTGGCGATGCAGATCTACGGCAAGCCGCTGGTCTATCTCGACAACGCCGCCTCGGCGCAGAAGCCGACCGCGGTGCTGGACCGGCTGCAGCAGGCCTACACCACCGAATACGCCAACGTTCACCGCGGGCTGCACTATCTCGCCAATGCGGCGACCGAAGCTTACGAGGGCGCGCGCGAGAAGGTGCGCGGCTTCCTCAACGCCGAGCGGCATGAGGAGATCGTCTTCACCCGCAACGCCACCGAGGCGATCAACCTCGTCGCCTATACGTTCGGCCGCGAGCGCGTGCGCGAAGGCGACGAGATCGTGCTCTCGATCATGGAGCACCACTCCAACATCGTGCCGTGGCACTTCCTGCGCGAGCGCTACGGCGCCGTGATCAAGTGGGCGCCGGTCGACGACGAGGGCAACTTCCTGCTGGACGAGTTCGAGAAGCTGCTGACCGAGCGCACCCGCATGGTCGCGATCACGCAGATGTCGAACGCGCTCGGCACCGTCGTTCCGGTCAAGGAGGTGACGCGGCTGGCGCAGGCGCGCGGCATCCCGGTGCTGATCGACGGCAGTCAGGCCGCCGTGCACATGGATATCGATGTGCGCGACATCGGCTGCGATTTCTACGTCTTCACCGGGCACAAGCTGTACGGCCCGACCGGTATCGGCGTGCTCTACGGCAAGTACGCGCACCTCGCCGAGATGCCGCCGTTCCTTGGCGGCGGGGAGATGATCCGCGAGGTGCACGAGGACCGCGTCACTTACGGCGATCCTCCGCACAAGTTCGAGGCCGGCACGCCGCCGATCGTGCAGGCGATCGGCCTCGGCGCCGCGATCGACTACGTGCAGTCGATCGGCCAGTCTCGCATCCATGCCCACGAGCGCGATCTGATCGTCTACGCGCAGGAGCAGCTGCGCGAATTGAATTCGCTGCGCATCGTCGGCACCGCCAAGGACAAGGGCGCGATCCTGTCGTTCGACATGAAGGGCGCGCATCCGCACGACATCGCGACCGTCATCGACCGCTCCGGCGTCGCGGTGCGCGCCGGCACCCATTGCGTGATGCCGCTGCTCGCCCGCTACGGCCTGGGGGCGACCTGCCGCGCCTCGTTCGGGCTTTACAACACCCGCGCCGAGGTCGATGTGCTGGTGGCGGCGCTCAAAAAGGCCCAGGACCTGTTCGCATGAGTGACGACATCCTCGATCGGCCCGCGGCGGCCGCCGCGACGGCGACGACCTCCGCTACGCCGGAGCCTGCGGCGCCGCAGATGGTGCAGGGCTCCGCGCTGCCGCCGGAAGAGCTGGAGCGGATGACCAATGACATCGTGGCGGCGCTGAAGACCGTTTACGACCCGGAGATCCCGGCCGACATCTACGAGCTCGGGCTGATCTACCGGGTGGACATCGCCGACGACCGCGCCACCACGGTCGACATGACGCTGACGACGCCGAACTGCCCGTCCGCGCAGGAGCTGCCGATCATGGTGGAGAACGCGGTCTCGACCGTGCCGGGGGTCGGCGAGGTCAAGGTCAACATCGTCTGGGAGCCGCCGTGGGACCCGAGCCGGATGTCGGACGAGGCGCGCGTCGTCCTCAACATGTGGTAAGCTGGCGGCGTATGCTTATCTACAGGAGGAGCGGCCGCGCCTTCTAACGGCCGCTAGGAGCAGACCGGAATGGCAAGCCCCCGACCCAAGATGCAGGTCATGAGCCTCACCGACGCCGCCGCGGCGCGGGTGCAGGAGATTCTCAGCAAGGCGACGCAACCCGTTGCCGGCATTCGCGTAAGCGTCACCAAGGGCGGCTGCGCCGGGATGAGCTACAAGGTCGACTACGCCGACGGCGTGAAGCCGGGCGACGAGGTGATCGACGACAAGGGCGTGCGCGTCCTGATCGACCCGACCGCGGTGCTTTTTCTGCTCGGCACCCAGATGGACTACAAGGTCGACAAGCTCTCGGCGCAGTTCGTGTTCAACAACCCGAACCAGACCTCGGCCTGCGGCTGCGGCGAATCGGTCGCCATCACGCCGGCGGCGAAGCCGACCGCGGGCGCCGACGCGCACTAATTCACCTCTGTATTGAACCCGACCCGGACGGCTGCGCAGTCCGACCTGCCCCTTTTCAAAGTCGGGGAGGGGATCAGCTTCCTGATCGCGGCAGCCGGTATGCTTCAGGCGACCTGCGCGGCTGGCGGCGCGGCGACCTCCGGGTCGGTCTCGGAGACCACCCGATTGCGCCCGCCGCGCTTGGCGGCGTAGAGGCAAGCGTCGGCGCGGTCGATCAGGCTGGCTGCGGCCTCGCCGCGCCGCCAGCTGGCGACGCCGAGCGAGATCGTGACGCGGCCGAGGCTTTCGCCGGTCGAGCGCTTCATCAGTTCCTTGCCCATCACGGTGCGGCGGATGTGCTCGGCCACCGAGAGCGCCTGGCGCACGTTGGTCTTCGGCAGCACGACCGCGAATTCCTCCCCGCCGTAGCGCGCCGCGATGTCCTGGCCCTTCACGTTCTGCTTCACGCACAGCGCGACCAGCCGCAGCACCTGGTCGCCGGTGAGGTGGCCGTAGGTGTCGTTGAACGTCTTGAAGTGGTCGATGTCCATCATTGCGAGGGAGAGCGGCTCGCCGCTCTCGGCCGCCTCGTTCATCAGGCGCAGCAGCGACTGGTCGAAGTACTTGCGGTTGGCGAGCGTGGTGAGCGGGTCGGTCAGGCTCTCGTGGCGCACCAGCTCCAGGTTCTCCTGCAGCTCGTTGATCTCCTGCTTGGAGGCTTTCAGGCGCGCTTCCAGCGTCTGATTGCTGCGCTCGATCTCCTTGGTGGTGCCGATCAGGCTCTCGACGATGGCGCGCAGGCCGTCGCGGTCCTTGGCGGTGCCGAGGCGGGTGGTCGCGTCGGCGAGGCTCTCGGTGTAGCTCGAGGCGGAGCCGAGGGCGGCATCCACCATCGCCATCACCTGATCGATTTCGTCGGAGACCTTGGCGCCGAACGTGTCGATCTGCTGGGTCAGGCGGGTCGCCGAAATGTAGCTGCTGTGGATCTCTTCGAGCTCGCCGTCGCCCAGATTGCCCTTGCGCGCCAGCGTCTCGTTGATGGTGCGGTTGAGCGACTGGTTGTAGCCGGTGGCGTAGTGGTACCAGACCTCGTAGTTGCGCGGTTCGGCCGACTGCCGCAACGCCTTGATCTGCCCCAGGGCGATTTCCGCGAACGCCATCGTGCGCTCGTGTTCGTCGCCGTCGGCCATCTTGCCTCTCCTCGCCCCCATGAAAGGGTGCAACGCACGCGCGCGAAATGCGCGCGAACGTCCCGTCCGCTGCGGAGCAGGCTAGTCGAGAGGGCTAAATGGCGAGTAAACGCCGCGAAACTTCAACCTGGGCGCTAGACCTTGACACGCACCGGGCGCAGCAGGAAGGCCGGCAGGTGCGACAGGTCGGCCTCTTCCGTGTGCCGCTCCGGAGCCGGCGGCCGGCGGCGCGCGCGGGCATCGTCCAGCCGGGCGACCGACGCGGTTTCCGCCTGTTGCTGACCGAAGCTGGGCGTCGGCTCGCGCGGTGCCTGCTCGCGCGGGGCCCGTTCCCGGGGTGCCCGCTCACGAGGGGTATGTTCACGGGGGGCATGCTCACGCGGCGCATGCTCACGGGGGGCATGTTCACGGGGCGCGCGCTCGCGCGGCGCAGCGGCGCGCTCGCCCTCAGGCGCTTTGTCCTGGCGCGGGCTGCCGCGTCCACCGCGCCGGGGACGCTCGCTGCGGCCGGTATCGGCCGCCTCCGGCCCGGTCCAGTTGAGGGTCTGCCCGGTCAGCTTCTCGATCGCGTCGACCGCCTTGCGGTCGCTTCCCGCCACGATCGTGATGGCGGTGCCGGAGAGTCCGGCGCGGCCGGTGCGGCCGATGCGGTGGACGTAATCGTCGGCATGGTGCGGGACGTCGAAATTGAACACGTGGCTCACCGCCGGGATATCGAGCCCGCGGGCGGCCACGTCGGATGCGATCAGCAGGGCGGCCTCGCCGCGGCGGAACTGGTCGAGCGCCGCCGTGCGGGCGGGCTGTTCCATGTCGCCATGCAGCGCCACCGCGTTGAAGCCGTGCCGTACCAGCGAGCGGTGCAGCACCGCGACTTCGCGCTTGCGGTTGCAGAAGATGATGGCGTTCTTGAAGTCCTTCTCGCTGCGCAGCAGCTGCCGCAGCGTCTCGCGCTTGTCGGCCGGGTCGCTGCCGCTCGCCACCAGCGACTGAGTCACGGTAACGGCGACGGAGGCCGGCTTGGAGACTTCGACCCGTTCCGGATTGTGCAGGAAGGTGTCGGCGATGCGCTGGATCTCCGCCGGCATGGTGGCGGTGAAGAACAGCGTCTGGCGGCTGAATGGCACCAGCTTGCCGATCCGCTCGATGTCCGGGATGAAGCCCATGTCCAGCATCCGGTCGGCTTCGTCGATCACCAGCAGCTCCACGCCGGTGAGCAGCAGCCGCCCGCGCTCGGTGTGGTCGAGCAGCCGGCCCGGCGTCGCGATCAAGACATCCACGCCGCGGGTGAGCTTGGTGTCCTGATTGTCGAACGAGACCCCGCCGATCAGCAGCGCGACATTGAGCTTCTGGTTGGATCCGTACTTGGTGAAATGGTCGGCCACCTGTGCGGCCAGTTCGCGCGTCGGCTCCAGGATGAGCGTGCGCGGCATGCGGGCACGGGCGCGGCCATTCTCCAGCTTGGTCAGCATCGGCAGCACGAACGCCGCCGTCTTGCCGGTGCCGGTCTGCGCGATGCCGAGGACGTCGCGTCCCTGCAGCACGTGCGGAATGGCCTGCTCTTGAATGGGGGTGGGGGTGGTGTAGCCGGCCGCAGTAACGGCGGCGAGAACTTTGTCAGACAAGCCGAGATCGGAAAACGACATGTAACCTCGAGTGAGAGTTCCCCCGGGGCAAATGCGCAATCGTCGCGGCAAACACAGGGGGCGGAGAGTTCGAATCCAATTCGAACCGCTAGCGCAGCGGAACATATGGTGAAATCACCAAAAGTCAACCTGTTGCAGTGCAGCAAAGCTGCTTATGGCTGACATTCGCCGTGCCCGCGGCTTCTCGCGCCGGCACGAAGGTTCAGAAGATCGCACAGGCGAATCTTGGGAGGATCGTAACCTGACGTTGAAAGTGGGCTGACGGCGCGTAAGATGATGCGGTCACCGGAGACTCCCGAATGAGAACCTTCGGCCCAGCTCCCGAACCGCTACCCGAGTATCACGACAACCTCGTGCTTGCGTCCATCACCACCGCGCCCGAGTTCAGGGCCGGATTGGTGAATGCAGCCGTGGCCGCCGCTACCTTGGCGGGCCTGGGAGAATTCGCGGCGAGTTTGACCGCGCTCGCGCCCGGTCTGGTCGCCTTGGCGGCACACGGGCTGCCGCCTGCTGGCCCGAGCGGAGCACTGGCGACGCTGAACCGTCTCGCCGAAGCCGGGGACATCGTCGAAGTGACACCCGTGGTAGCGCCCCAGAGGGTTGCGGCTGCCGCGTTCGGTGCCGGACCACAAGGAATCTCCACAGCCCTCGCGATGTCCCTTTTGGCGGAACCGAAAGCGAAGAGCGCAGGTCTCCTGACCGGCACCAGCATGATCCGCGTGCGCAACGGGCAATCCCGCGAAACCGTGATCCGTGCATTGGCGGCGGAATTCGGCGTGACGGTCGCGCCTGTGCCGCGCCGGTATCTTCTCGCCAAGAAAGCCGCGCGGGCGCGGGTGGGAGCTCGGATGGCTCCGGCCGCCGTTCCGCCGGCCTTGGGAGCGGCATGGCACCTGCAGAAGACCGGCACCACCGCAGCCCGCGCCGCAGCGAAGTTCATCGAGCCGAGACAGGTCAAGGTCGCGGTGCTGGACACCGGCATTGACGAGACCCACCCTCTGCTGAAATCGCGCCTCGCCCGGTACCTGCACACGTATTCCAACCTGAACGTCGTCTCGGGTACCGCGGACATCGTCGGCCACGGAACCCACGTGGCGGGAACCGTCGCGGCCATGCTCGACGGACTGACCGGCGTCTGCGGAATGTGCGACTGCAAGCTGACGGCGATGAAGATCTTTGACGACACGACGGAATACATCTCGCAACGAGGCTATTTCGCCTACACCGTCGAACCGACGATGTATTTGCGGGCGTTCCTCGAATGTGCGGACGCGGGCATCCAGGTCGTCAATCTGAGCATCGGCGGCCCCGCTCCGCCGTCGGCGCAGGAAGCGCAGGCCATCAACAATCTCATCGGCAATGGTTGCGTGATCGTTGCCGCCATGGGTAACGAGCGGGAACTCGGGAGCCGGCCTTCGTACCCGGCCGCACACCCCGGCATCATCGCGGTCGGCGCGACCGATCCCGGTGACCGCGTGACGAGGTTTTCAAACGGCGGCCATCACATCTCTCTCTGCGCGCCCGGCAAGGGAATCTGGTCGACCATGCCGACCTATTCCGGCCAACACGGGTTCTATCCGGACATGTCGTCCGGCTCTCCCAAGGAGGGGCGTGCGATCATGCGGGATACGGAATTTGGGCAGGAGGACGGGACCTCGATGGCCTCCCCGCAGGTTGCCGCCGCCGCCGCGATGTATCTGGCGCTTCAGCCCGCGGCACGCCCCGTCGATGTGCGCACCGCTCTGACCGATAGCGCCGAGAAAGTGCCTGCGATGGTCGGGAAATCGTTCCACGAAGACTACGGCTACGGACGCTTGGATGTGGCGGCCTTGCTCGCGTAACCTTATGTTCCGGGGTAAGGTACCGTATCGCAATGTCGAAGACCCTCACGCTTTCCCTTGATCCGGCTCTCGGAGCGGACGCCGCGTCCGAGATTCTGGAAAAAGTCCGTGCCTTGCCGGAAGTCTCCGAAGCCGGGCTGATCGCGCCGGATTCCAAGACCGCCTTTGGACGCTCGCTCGGCTATGCGCGGCTTCAGCCGGATATCCAGGAAGAGCAGGCGGCAAAGCAGGTCGCCGCCATCGATGGCGTGGTCGCGTGCGACGTGCCGGCCAAGCGGTTCGCGCAGTAGACAAGCCCGGCACAGCGGCGTCGGCCTAAACATCCGGCTTATCGCGCGCCTGTCCGCCACCGAGGCCGGGCGCTTTGCTCTCCCGGGCAGTCCCGCTACCAT
>DASWSO010000221.1:0-2730 GCA_036402635.1 Xanthobacteraceae bacterium | reverse complement strand
GCAGCAGGACCGAGCGTCCGCGACCTCACCCCGGAGGAGGTGGCGCGCGGCATGACCGAAGGGCGCATCCTGCTGGTCGACGTGCGCGAGCCGAACGAGACCGCGGTCGAGCGCTATCCCGGCGCGGTCGACATGCCCCTGTCGGAGTTCGACCCCGCCGGCATCCCGGACCCGCAAGGCAGGCAGGTCGTGTTCGCCTGCCGCTCCGGCAAGCGCTCCGTGACCGCCTCGCTGGCTGCGCAGGATGAAGGCTTCGCCTACGACGCGCACCTCGCCGGCGGCATCCTGGCCTGGAAGGCCGCCGGGCTGCCGACCGAGAGCTAAAGCGCGCGGGAGAGCCTGCATGCGGCGTTGGTTCGCGATTCCGGTTTTCGCCTGCGCGCTTCTGCTTGCCTACGGCGCGCAGGGCCAGGGCGAGCGCCGCGTCAACATCTACAACTGGTCCGACTACATCGACCCGTCGGTGCTGCAGGACTTCAAGCGCGAGACCGGGATCGCTGTCACCTACGACACCTTCGACTCCAACGACGTGTTGGAGACCAAGCTGCTGGCCGGCAAGTCCGGCTACGACGTGGTGGTGCCGAGCGGCTATTTCCTGGAGCGGCAGATCAAGGCCGGCGTTTTTCAGAAGCTCGATAAGAGCAAGCTGCCGAACGTCGTTCATGTCTGGCCGGAGATCGCTGAGCGGCTCGCGATCTACGATCCCGGCAACCAGTATGCCGTGAACCACATGTGGGGCACGACCGGCATCGGCTACAACGTCGCTGCCGTCAGGCAGCGGCTCGGCGACGCCGCGATCGACAGCTGGGACGTGGTGTTCACGCCAGAGAAGCTCGCAAAGCTGCAGGACTGCGGCGTGATGATGCTGGATTCGTCGGACGACATCCTCGCGGCGGCGCTGCACTATCTGAAGCTCGATCCCAACAGCAAGAACCAGACCGAGATCGAGCGTGCCGCCGAGCTGGTGATGAAGGTGCGGCCGTACGTGCGCAAGTTCCACTCATCGGAATATCTCAGCGCGCTCGCCGGCGGCGAGATCTGCTTCGCAGTCGGCTGGTCCGGCGACGTCAAGCAGGCGCAGAAGCGCGCCGCCGAAGCCAAGAACGGCGTCGAGATCGCCTATGTGATCCCCAAGGAAGGGGCGCAGATGTTCTTCGACAACTACGCCATCCCGAAGGATGCGCGCAACGTCGCGGAGGCGCACGCCTTCATCGACTACATGCTGCGGCCGGAGGTGGCGGCGCGCAACACCAACATGCTCGGCTACCCGAACGGCAATCTCGCCAGCCAGAAGTTCATCGAGCCGGCGCTGCTCAACGATCCGTCGGTCTATCCGCCGCCCGAGGTGATGGCGCGCCTCTACGTGCTGAAGGCGCACGACCAGAAGACCCAGCGGCTGATGAACCGGCTGTGGACCCGCATCAAGACCGGGCGGTGACGAAGGTTGCGGGCCGTAGCCGTAGGGTGGGCAAAGCGGAGCGTGCCCACCGTTCACGGCAGTCCGGGCATGGTGGGCACGGCGCGAAGGCGCGCCTCTGCCCACCCTCCATGCTTCAATAGTCGCGCCAGCGGCGGTGCAGCCACAGCCATTGCTCGGGATGTTCGCGCACCCAGCCTTCCACCACGCCAGTGATGATCTGCATGGTGCCGGCGACGTCGAGCGTGCCGTCGGCACGACGCGCCGGCACGATCTCCGGCGTCACCTCGATGCGGAAGCGGTGGTTGGGCAGCCGGATCGTGCGGATGCCGTGGATCGGGCAGTCGATATGGCGGGCAAGCCGCGCCAGCGTCGGATTGGCCTTGCAGCGCCGGCCGAAGAACGTGACGTGGACCCCGCGGGTGAAGTGCTGGTCCACCAGCATGCCGACATGCGCGCCCTGCTGCAGCGCGCGCATCAGGACGAACACCGCTGCGGGCGAACTCGGCACCAGTTTGCCCATGTTGATGCTGCGGATGGCGTTCACTGCCTGCGCGACGTCGCCGACGCTGGGAGCGCGGTAGAGCACGGCGCTCTCCAGCCCGTGCGCGGCCGCCGCCACCGCCGGCAGTTCCCAGTTGGCGAGGTGCGCGGCGAACAGCAGCGCCGGCTTGCCGTCGTTGGCGAGCTTGAGCGCGCGCTCGACCGTCTCCGGCGCGGCTTCGATGCGGCCCGGCACGGGGCTTCCAAGCTGGTAGTCCCACAGCCGGTCGAGATGCGCGTATTCGGCCGTGGTCCAACCGAGATTGCTCCACACGTCGGAGAGGATGCGCTCGATCTCGGCGGGCGATTTTTCCGGGAAGGCGGCGGCGAGATTGGCGCGGCCGGTGCGGTGCTCCGGAAGCCACGGCCCGATCTGCCGCATCAGGCGCGCGGCCAGTTCGCCGGCGCGCTCGGGATCGAGCCGCCGCACCAGCCGCAACAACCCCACCGCGCCGGCGCCGGCGACAGCGTCGGATGCACGCTTGGCGGCCAGCGCGGAGCGCCGCCCGACGGCTGCAAGCCTCGTCCTCACGCGCTCGCCTCTAATGTCTTCAAAAATGCACGATGATCTTGCCGAACACCTGCCGGCCGGCGAGCCGCGCCAAGCCCTGCTCGAAGTCGCCGAGTGCGATCTCGCTGTCGATCACCGGCCGCAGGCCGGCCGCCATCTTGTCGAGCCCTTCGCGCACGTTGCGCATGGCGGCGCCGAACGAGCCGATCAGGCGGTATTGCTGCTGAAACAGCTGCATCAGGTTGATGGTGGCGGAAGG
>DASWSO010000220.1:0-3851 GCA_036402635.1 Xanthobacteraceae bacterium | reverse complement strand
TTGGTCATGCGCGGCATCGGCTGATGCGCGTAGCCTTCGCGCCGGCCGTTGCCGGTGGCTTTCATGCCCATCAGCCGGGCGTTCTGCCGGTCCTGCATGTAGCCGACCAGCTTGCCGTCCTCGATCAGCACGGTGCGGTTGGTGGGCGTGCCCTCGTCGTCGATCGAGAGCGAGCCACGCCGGCCCGCGATGGTGCCGTCGTCGACCACGGTGACGCCGGCCGCGGCGACCCGCTGCCCCATCAGCCCGGCGAAGGCCGAGGTCTTCTTGCGGTTGAAGTCGCCTTCGAGCCCGTGCCCGACCGCCTCGTGCAGCATCACGCCGGGCCAGCCGGGTCCCAGCACCACATCGAACTCGCCGGCCGGCGCCGGCACCGATTCGAGATTGACCAGCGCCTGCCGCACGGCCTGATCGGCGGCGTCGCGCCATGAGCCGGTCTCCAGGAAGCGCTGGAAGCCCTCGCGCCCGCCGTAGCCATGGCTGCCGGTCTCCTGCCGCTCGCCGGTGCCGGCGACGACCGAGACGTTGACCCGCACCAGCGGACGGATGTCGCGATAGGCGGTGCCGTCGGCGCGCACGATCTCGACCGTCTGCCAGCTGGCGCCGAAGCTCACCGAGGCCTGCTGCACGCGCGGGTCCTTGGCGCGCACGTAAGCGTCGATCTCCTGCAGCAGCTTGACCTTGGTCTCGAAGTCCGGGCCGGCGAGCGGATTGTCCTCGCCATAGAGCCGGCGGTTGGTGCGCGGCGGCGGCTCCGCGTAACTGCCGGAATAGCCGCGCTGCACCGCCCGCACCGCGTGGGCGGCGCGCCGCAGCGCAGGCTCGGACAGGTCGGAGGCATGCGCATAGCCGACCGCCTCGCCCTTGACGGCGCGCAGGCCGAAACCCTGCGAGGTGTCGTAGGTCGCCTGCTTGAGCCGCCCGTTGTCGAACAACAGCATCTCGGACTGGCGATATTCGAGGAAAAGCTCGCCGTCGTCGGCGCCTTCGAGGCCGCTGCGGATCAGGCTGTCGATCTTGCCGCGGTCGAGCCCGGCGGCATCGACGAGGGAGAGGGATTCGGTGCTCATGGACCTACCTGCTGCTGCTCGCCCCTAGATAAGCGCCGGCGCAAAATAAGCGAGCAGGAATCCACCATGTCCGGCACGCGATGCAGCGCTGCGCCGTGGCCCAAGGACTCACAGGCCTACGGCAGCTTGTCGTAGCCCTCGCCAAAGCCCTTGAGGCCGAGCGGGATGCCGATCCCCTCCTCCGGGGTCTGGAAGATGATGAAGGTGGCCGACTGGCCGGTGCGCAGCTGGTTGATCAAATTGTCGTCCATCACCACCTCGGCGACGCAGCCATTCGGCAGGCAGCGCACGAAGCCGGCGCGGCCGATGTCGGTCTGGTCGATCTTGAGGCCGAGGCCGGACGGCAGCAGCACGCCGAGCGGCGCCAGCACCCGCATCAGCCGGCTCTTCTGGTCGGCGGTCTTCAGCACGATCACGGTGAGGCCGACATTCGGCCGGTCCTCCGCCGTGACGCTCTGGATCAGCGCGCACTGCTCGGCCTGGGCTCCCGGCGGGGTATCGCAGCGCACCTGCCAGTCGCCATGCACCGACCGCACCGTTCCCTGCGCCCATGCGGCCGAAGGCAGCGCCAATGCGAGCGCGAGCGCGGCTGCGCGGCCGAGCCAAAGAGGCGCTGCGGAGTGCCGGCTGGGCGGTGAAATGGCCATGCTGATATCCCGGAAGTGCCGCAAGCGCGGCCGTCGATGGCTCCGAATCAAGGGTCGTGGCGGTCGCAGGTGCGTCCGCCACGCGTGGTCATGGCGGACGCGCGGTGCGAACGCAAGCGTCGGAACCGGCCTTGTAGGCGCGCCGCGCGGCCGCAATTGGGCGGCCTCCGGCATGCGCGCGGGGTAATTCCGCCGCCCGATTTGGCACATTGCGAGCCGCAACAAATTGTGGTTTGTGAGGCCGCGACGAACCCTCTGCATCCGCAGTCCGGAAAGGCCGCTGCCCGACGGGCCGAGCGGGTCGGACACCCGCCTGCGGCGCCTCCTCGGCGGCGCGATGCGGTTGCGCCGCGCGCCGTTCGCGCCGGCGGGCCAACCTCTAAAGGAGCTGATGGATCAATGCTGTCGCGGTCGGTGCTGTTGATCGCCGTCGTGGTTCTGGCCGGGCTTGCGCTCGGCGACGCCGGAACCGCGCTCGCCAGCCAGGCACATCCCTGGCAAATCGGCCTGCAGGAGCCGGCCTCGCCGGTGATGCAGAACATCGTCTGGTTCCACAACTACGTGATGTACATCATCACGGCGATCACGCTGTTCGTGCTGGCGCTGCTGGTGATCTGCATCGTCAAGTTCAACGCGCGCGCCAACCCGGTGCCGACCCGCACCACCCACAACACCGCCCTGGAAGTGGCCTGGACGCTGCTGCCGGTGCTGATCCTGGTGGCGATCGCGGTACCGTCGTTCAAGCTGCTGTTTCACCAGCTCAACATCCCGCCGTCCGACCTCACCATCAAGGCGACCGGCAAGCAGTGGTTCTGGACCTACGGCTACCCGGACAGCAACTTCGAGTTCGACTCGCTGATGGTGCAGACCAAGGACCTCAAGGGCGACCAGCCGCGGCTGTTGGCGGCCGACAATCCGCTGGTTGTGCCGGTGAACAAGATCGTGCGGGTGCAGACCACCGCCTCCGACGTGATCCACGCCTTCGCGGTGCCGGCCTTCGGCGTCAAGCTCGACGCCATTCCGGGCCGCCTCAACGAGGTCTGGTTCCAGGCCACCAAGGAAGGCACCTATTACGGGCAATGCTCCGAGCTCTGCGGCAAGGACCACGCCTTCATGCCGATCGAGGTGCGGGTGGTGAGCGAGCAGGCTTACGCCGCGTGGCTCGCCGAGGCCAAGCAGAAATACGCCAGCACCGCTCCGCAGGCGCCGACCGCGCTGGCCGCGGCGCAGTGAGCTGAAGCGAATCCAAGGGACAGACGATGGCAACGACAACAACGGTCGAGCGTAGCGTGCACGGCACCGCCGGCGGCCACAGCCACGCGCATGCGGACCACGCCCATCACCCGACCGGGTGGCGGCGCTATGTGTATTCCACCAACCACAAGGACATCGGCACGATGTACCTTGTGTTCGCGATCGTCGCCGGCCTGATCGGCGGCGCGCTCTCGGTCGGGATCCGCATGGAGCTGCAGTATCCCGGCATGCAGATCTTCCACGATCCGCACACCTTCAACGTGTTCACCACCGGCCACGGCCTGATCATGGTGTTCTTCATGGTCATGCCGGCGATGATCGGCGGCTTCGGCAACTGGTTCGTGCCGCTGATGATCGGGGCGCCCGACATGGCGTTCCCGCGCATGAACAACGTCTCGTTCTGGCTGCTGCCGGCCTCGTTCGCGCTGCTGCTGATCTCGATGTTCGTCGAGGGCGAGCCGGGCGGCAACGGCGTCGGCGCCGGCTGGACGCTCTATGCGCCGCTCTCGTCGAGCGGGCATCCGGGCCCGGCGGTCGACTTCGCGATCCTGTCGCTGCACCTTGCCGGCGCCTCCTCGATCCTCGGCGCCATCAACTTCATCACCACCATCTTCAACATGCGCGCGCCGGGCATGACCCTGCACAAGATGCCGCTGTTCGTGTGGTCGATCCTGGTGACCGTGTTCCTGCTGCTGCTGGCGCTGCCGGTGCTGGCGGGCGCCATCACGATGCTGCTCACCGACCGCAATTTCGGCACCACCTTCTTCTCCCCCGACGGCGGCGGCGACCCGGTGCTGTACCAGCACCTGTTCTGGTTCTTCGGCCATCCGGAGGTCTACATCCTGATCCTGCCGGGCTTCGGCATGGTCAGCCAGATCGT
>DASWSO010000219.1:0-12009 GCA_036402635.1 Xanthobacteraceae bacterium | reverse complement strand
GCTCGCGCTGTCGCAGCACGACCTGCCGGAGCGCGGCGTCGCGCTCGAGCGCTTCTATCGCCGCTACGAGAGCGATCCGCTGGTGGTCGACAAGTGGTTTGCGCTGCAGGCCGGCATACCCGAGCCGGCGACGCTCGAGCGGGTGCGCGACCTCACCCGGCATCCGGCGTTCTCCATGAGCAATCCGAACCGTGTCCGCTCCCTGCTCGGTGCGTTCGCGCACGGCAACCAGACGCAGTTCAATCGCCGCGACGGTGGGGGATTCGAGTTTGTGGTGGACAGCGCGCTCGCGCTCGACGACCGCAATCCGCAACTCGCCTCGCGGCTGATGGGCGCGTTCAAAAGCTGGCGCGCGCTGGAAGCGGAGCGGCGTGGCCGCGCCGAGGCGGCATTGCGGCGCGCCGCCGCCGGAAAGTTGTCGCGCGACCTCGCCGACATCGTGCAGCGCGCGCTCGCGCCGGAGGCGTCGTCGTAAACAAAACGCTACGGATTGTACGTTGCTGTAATCGAGACTCCTACTACTTGCGTCGAAAGTCGACGGCGCTACGAATACAGAATTTCCGAGCGGAACCCCGGCCGGACTCTCGACAAATGAGGCTGTTTCGAGTCCAATCAAAGTGATTCGGAGAGATGCGGCACATCCTTCCGAGTGGGGCTGAGGGACTTCCGAACGGAGGCTGGAATGGCGCGCGGCGAGGCTGCGAGCGCGTCTGCACGTCCTGATTCCATCAAGGGGCTAGCTCAATCGGTTGCCAAACCGGCGTATCGCCGGTTGCTCACCGCTGAACCGGCCTTGCGCCGGGCGGTGCCGGCGCTGATCGTCGCTTTCCTCATGACGGTCGGGATCGGCGCGATCGTGCAGGTATCCGAGCATCGCCGGCAGGCGTTGTCGGAGGCCCGCATGGAGATCAACGCGCTTGCAGACATCACCGCTGAACGACTGGTGCGCGACCCGTTCGCCGTATCCGAGCCGCAGATTGCGCAGAACGCGCTTGAGCGCGCGATGCCGTACGCCATTCCGGTCACGCGCCACGTCTTGCTGACCAACGCCTCCGGCGTCGTCATTGCCGCCTGGCCGCCGGAGCAGGTGTCGGTCGGCCGCAAGCTGCTCGATCTGGTCGGCCAGGGACAGCGGCTGTCGATGGTCGACGACAAGCCCGGCGCTGTGGAATTGATGCTGCCGGACGATACGGCGGCGTTCGCCGCCATCCGCAACCTCTCGCGTCCCCTTGGCCAGCTGGCCATCGTGCAGACGCGTTCCGCCGTGCTGGCCGCCTGGCGGTCCGACGCGGCGCTCACCGTCACGCTGTTCACCACCACCGGCTTCGTGCTGCTCATCCTCGGCTTCGCGTTCCACTGGCAGGCGACGCGGGCGAGCGCGGCGGACGAGATCTACGACACCGTGCGCTCGCGCGTCGATACCGCCCTCAACAGCGGCCGCTGCGGTCTGTGGGACTGGGACTTGGCCCGCGGCCGCATCTTCTGGTCGCACTCGATGTTCGAGATGCTCGGCCTCGAGCCGCGCAACGAGCTGCTCACCTTCGCCGACGTCAACGCGCTGGTGCACCCGGACGACACCTCGCTCTATCGCCTCACCGACACCCGCAGCCGCATGATCGACCACGCGTTCCGCATGCGCCACGCCAAGGGGCGCTGGGTGTGGATGCGGGCCCGCTGCGAGCTGGTGCAGCAGCCCGGCGAGAGCGGCGGCCACATCGTCGGCATCGTCGTCGACATCACCGAGCAGAAAGACCTCGCCGAGCGGACCGCCGCCGCCGACGTCCGACTGCGCGAGGCGATCGACGCGATCTCCGAGGCCTTCGTGATCTGGGATGCGGACAGCCGGCTGGTGCTGTGCAACTCAAAATTCCAGAGCCTGCACAGCCTGCCGGACCAGGCGGTCAGCCCCGGCGCACCGCATTGGGCCGTCACCGCGGCCGGCGCGCAATCCGTGGCCTATCCGCCGCCGCCAGGCCGCAACACCGACACGCGCGAAGGCCGCACGTTCGAGGCGCAGCTCGACGACGGGCGCTGGCTGCAGGTCAGCGAGCGGCGCACCATCGACGGCGGCTTCGTTTCCGTCGGCACCGACATCACGCTGCTCAAAGAGACCCAGCAGGCGCTCGAACGTCAGGCCGAAGAGCTCGTTCTGCTGGCCGAAAAATACAGCGAGGAGAAGACCCGCGCCGAGGAGGCCAATCATGCCAAATCGGAGTTCCTGGCCAACATGAGCCACGAGCTGCGTACGCCGCTCAACGCCATCATCGGGTTCTCGGAGATGATGGAAGCCGGCGTGTTCGGCCCGCTCGGTGCCAAGTACCACGAATACTGCCGCGATATCCGCGAAAGCGGCCGCTACCTGCTCGACGTCATCAACGACATCCTCGACATGTCGAAGATCGAGGCCGGCAAGTTCGATCTCGGCTTCGAGCAATTCGAGCTCGGCTGCGTGCTCGGCGAGGCGCTGCGGATCAGCTCGCCCCGCGCGCAAGGCAAGCAGCTCGCATTGGTAGTCGACATCGCGCCGGGGCTAGCGGTGCGGGCGGACCGTCGCGGGGTGAAGCAGATCGTGCTCAACCTTCTGTCGAACGCGATCAAGTTCACGCCGGAAGGCGGCAGCATCAGCGTGCGGGCCGAGCGCATTGCAGACATGATCTCGATCGCGGTGGAGGATACCGGCATCGGCATCCCGGCGAGCGCGATGCCGAAGCTCGGCAAGCCGTTCGAGCAGGTGCAAAGCCCGCTCACCAAGAGCTACCAAGGCTCCGGCCTCGGTCTGGCGATCGCCAAATCGCTGACCGAGATGCACGGCGGACGCATGTGCATCCGCTCCAGCCAGGGGGTCGGCACCGAGGTGATGGTCCAGCTTCCCGGCGACGCACTGGCGCTGCAGGCGGAATGCGCGGTCCCGAACGAAGCGGAGTGTTGACGGCCGAGCGCCGCGGCAGTCGCCGCGCTTACGGCGCGTCGCCGAGGATGCGGGTGAAGCTGGCGCGCACGCGCTCCTGCACCTCGATCAGATGCGCATCGAGCGTCTGAAAATCAGGCAGGTCCGCCGCCCGCGCCAGCAGCCGCAGCAATTCGACCCCGGACGCCTGCGGGTCGAACCGACCCGAGAGACACAGCCGCAGGATCTGCGTCAGGTCCTGATACACGCGGACCGCGGGCCGCAGCGTCTCGGCCTCGCGGGTCGAGAGGATGCCGAGCCGCCACGCGCGTTCGAACACGCCGGCGGTGGCGCTATCCAAGATTTCCGGATGGTCGGCCGCATGCACCAGCTGCAGATACTGGGCGATGAATTCGAGATCGACCAGTCCGCCGGCAGCGAATTTGAGGTCCCAGCGGTCCGCGTCGCCTTTCTCGGCGGCAATCGCCCGCCGCATCTCGACCACGTCGGCCGCGATCACGTCGGCATCGCGGCGCTGGCAGAGCACGGTCCGGATCGCCGCTTCGATCCGCGCGCGGAGCGCGGGATCGCCGGAGATCACTCGCGCACGGGTCAGCGCCATGTGCTCCCAGGTCCAAGCTTCGTCGCGCTGATAGCTCTCGAAGGAGCCGAGCTGCGTCGCGACCGGTCCCGAACGGCCTGACGGCCGCAGGCGCATGTCGACCGGATAGAGCGCGCCGTAGGTGGTCGGCGCGGTCAGCGCCCCGATCAGGCGCTGCGTCAGCCGGGCGAAGTACTGCGACCCATAGAGCGGGCGCGCACCGTCGGATTCCGGTCGTGCGGGGTCGAAGTCGTAGATCAGGATCAGGTCGAGGTCGGAGCCGGCGGTCATCTCGCGCCCGCCGAGCTTGCCCATCGCGACGATGGCGACGTGCTGGCCCGGCAGTCGCCCATGCGCCTCGACGAACCGTTCCTCGACTGCGGCTTGGACGCGGCGGATCAACGTCTCGGCCAGGCTCGCATAGGCCTCGCCGGCCTGGCGCGCCGAGATGGTGCCAGACAGGATGCGGGTGCCGATGAGGAAAAGCTGCTCCTGGCGGAACAGCCGGACGCGGTCGAGCAGGTCCTCGTAGGAGCGAGCCTGGCCGATCGACTGATCGAGCAGCGCTAACAGTTGCTCCGGTCCGGGCAATGCTCCGAAGAACGCCGGGTCGATCAGCGCGTCCATCGCCTGCGGGTGCTGGCCGAGGATTTCGGCAAGCCGCGGCGCTGTGCCGAGCAGCAGCGCAATCAGGGAGACGAAGTCAGGATTCTGCCGCAGCAGCGCCAACAGCCGGGCGCCGCCGTGCAACCCGGCGAAGAAGCGGTCGAGCGCGATCACGCCGGCGTCGGGATCCTCCGCGCGCGCGAGGTGCGTCAGCAGCGCCGGCACCAGTTCCTGCAGGTGTGCCTGGGCGAGGTCGCCGCGCAGCGAACGATAGCTGCGCGAGAGCCAGCGCCGGGCCGTCGTGGAGACTTCGAGCGGCCGCTTGAAGCCCATCGCCAACAGCCGGTCCAAGGTATCGCGGTCGTGTTCCTGCGGCGGAAACACGAGCTCCGGCGCGCCGGAGGCCTGCTGGGTCTCGTTGAACAGGCTCGCGTAATGGCCTTGCACGATGCGCAGGTGATGCAGCAGCTCGCCCGCGAACGCCGCGCGGTCCGGATAGCCGAGGAAGCGGGCGAGCGCCTCCAGCTCGCGCGGGTCGACCGGCAGCGTGTGGGTCTGCTCGTCGTTGACCATCTGCAGGCGATGCTCGACGCCGCGCAGGAAGCAATAGGCGGCATGAAGATCGCGCCGCACCTCCTCGCTGATCCAGCCCCCCGCAACCAGCGCCTCCAGCGTCGCGAGCGTCTCGCGCCCGCGCAGTTGCGGATGGCGGCCGCCGGCGATCAGCTGCTGGGTCTGCACGAAGAACTCGATCTCGCGGATGCCGCCACGGCCGAGCTTGATGTTGTGGCCTTCCACCGCGATCTCGTCGTGGCCGCGGTAGCTGTGGATTTGCCGCTTCATCGCCTGCACGTCGGCAACCGCGGCGTAGTCGAGGTATTTGCGCCAGATGAAGGGGGACAGTTCCCGCAGGAAGGCGTCGCCGGCAGCGCAATCGCCCGCACAGGGACGCGCCTTGATCATCGCGGCGCGCTCCCAGTTCTGTCCGACGCTTTCGTAATAGCCGAGCGCCGCCGAGGTCGAGAGCGCGATCTGCGTCAGGCCGGGATCCGGCCGCAGCCGCAGGTCGACGCGGAAGACGTAGCCGTCGGCGGTGCGTTCCTGCAGCAGGCGCGCCAGGCTGCGGGTCAGCCGGATGTAGAACGGCGCCGCCTCGGTGGCGGCGGCGAGCGCCGGACACTCGGGGTCGTACAGACAGATCAGATCGACGTCGCTCGAGTAGTTGAGCTCGAAGCCGCCCATCTTGCCCATGGCAAGAACGACATAGCCGCAGCCCGCTTCCGGGTCGGCCGCGTCCGGCAGCTTGATCTTGCCCTGCGCCGAGGCGGTGGTGAGCAGGAAGCGCAGCGCGAACGAGATGCCGCAATCCGCCACCGTCGTCAGCGCCTGGGTGACACGCGGCAACGGCCACACGCCGCCGATGTCGGCGATCGCGATCAGCAAGGCGGCTTCCGCCTTCATGCGCCGGAGCAGGCACATGACGTCGCTCTCGTCCTGGGCCGCCGCAACCGCCGCCTTGGTGCCTGCCAGCAGCGCGTTGAAGCGATGCTCGGGCTCCGCCTGCAGCACGGCCAGCAACCGCTCCGGCTCGCGGCTCGCAAGGTCCCACAGATAGGGCGAGCCTTCCGCCAGTCCGTCGATCAGGCCGCGCACCGGCGGCCGCGCCGCAACCAGTTGCCGCAACCGCGTCGCGGTTCCGGAACGGCCGAGATCGTGCAGCCACTCGTCGACCTTGCGTTTCGTTCCACCGCCCGCCGCGACCTGCGGCGCGGTTCTGATGCGCGCCGCCATCGTCGCTTCATCGGGCAGCGCGATCGGCGGCGAGGAATGCGCCGTCATGCGGCGGCCTCGCGCAGGCTGCGCGGCAGCGCCAGCGTGACCCTCAGGCCGGGGGCGTTGTCTTCCAATTTCAGTCCGCCGCCGTGCAGGCGGGCGACGGCGGCCGCAAGGCTCAGGCCCAGCCCCGAGCCGGGGAGCGAACGGCTGGCTTCCAGGCGCACGAAACGCTCGACCGCGCGGGCGCGATCCACCTCCGGAATACCGGGTCCATTGTCGGTCACGCTCAGCAGTGCCTGATGTCCCGAAACGCGCGCCGACACGACGATCTCGGGCGGCATGCCGTCTGCCGCATGCTCCCGGGGCGGGGCATACTTGATGGCATTGTCGATGAGATTCGCAAGCGCCTGGCTGACCAGCTCGCGATTGCCGTTGACCGGCACGCCGGCGTCCGCTTCGACCCTGAGGGTGATGCCCTTGTCCTCCGCCAGCGGCTCGTACAATTCGGCGACGTCGCCCGCCACCGCGGCGGCATCGAACTCGCTCATGTTGTCGCGCGCCTGCCCGGATTCGGCGCGCGCGATCATCAGCAGCGCATTGAAGGTGCGGATCAGCGCGTCCGAGTCCTCGATCGTGCCTTCGAGCGCGGCGCGATAGTCCGCCACCTCCTTGCCGGAGCGCAATGCCGCCTCGGCGCGGTTGCGCAGCCGCGTCAGCGGCGTCTTCAGGTCGTGCGCGATGTTGTCGCTGACCTCCTTGAGGCCGCGCATCAGCGCCTCGATGCGCTCCAGCATGACGTTGAGGTTGATGGCAAGGCGGTCGAGCTCGTCGCCGGTGCCGGCCACCGGCAGGCGCTCGTCGAGATCGCCGGTCATGATGGTCTGCGTGGTGGCCGTCATCGCGTCGACCCGCTTCAGCACGCGGCGGGTGATGAAGAAGCCGCCGGCGAGGCCCAGCACGATGACGAGGGCGATCGACCAGCGCCCCGCCGCCCACACGATCTCGCGGACCCGCTCGCGCTCTTCCAGGTCGCGCCCGACCATCAGCTTGAAGCCGCCGGGCAGCTGGAAAACGCGCGCGAGGGCGCGCTGGGAGGGCCCGGTCGCGTCGTCGAGGCGGCGGTAGACGATCTCGGTCCAGCCGGGCCGATCGAGCACGCCCGGATCGAGCGTGCCGACATTGCCGGCGAGCCCCTCACCGCTCGCCGTCGTCACCAGGTAGACGCTGGAGCCGGGGCGGCGCGAGCGCGCATCGACGATCAGCACGAGGCGGCGGATGCCGGCCTGCCGGTACTGTTCGGAGAGCCCGATGATCTCGGCGTCCACCGTCTGGGTGATCTGATCGGTGATCAGCCGCCCGGTGTTCCAGGCGAAATAGACGAGCAGAAAGCCGGCGAACAGCGCGAAGACCGTCAGATAGGCGAACGACAGCTTGAACGCGGTCGTGCGGAGGAGCTTACCGAGCGCTGTCACGGATCATGTAACCTGCGCCGCGGATGGTGTGCAGGAGCGGCTTGGTGAAGCCCTTGTCGATCTTCGATCGCAGCCGGGAAATGTGCACGTCGATCACGTTGGTCTGCGGGTCGAAGTGATAGTCCCACACATTCTCCAGCAGCATGGTGCGGGTGACCACCTGGCCGGCATGCTTCATGAGATATTCGAGCAGCCGGAACTCGCGCGGCTGCAGCACGATTTCGGACGCGCCGCGCGCGACCCGGTGCGAGAGGCGGTCGAGCTCGAGGTCGCCGACCCGGTACACCGTCTCCTCGGAGCGGCCGGCGCGGCGGCGTGCCAGCACCTCGACGCGCGCGAGCAGCTCGGAGAACGCATAGGGTTTGGGAAGGTAATCGTCGCCGCCGGCGCGCAGCCCCTTGACCCGGTCGTCGACCTGGCCGAGCGCCGAAAGGATCAGCACCGGGGTCTCGATCTTCTTGGCGCGGAGCGCGCCGATCACCGAAAGCCCGTCACGCTTCGGCAGCATGCGGTCGATGACGAGCACGTCGTGCCCGCCTTCCAGCGCGAGCGCGAGGCCGTCCTCACCGTCGTTCGCGATGTCGGCGACGTGACCCACCTCTTTGAACGCCTTGACGAGATAGTCGGCGGCGTCGCGGTCGTCTTCGACGATCAGGATTCGCATATCGCTCATCGCTAGGACCCATCGGTTCGCGAGTCTAGTCGAATGACGCGAGCGACGGCGCGGGCGCGCGTCCTTGCGAGACGGCGCGAGGGGACAGCGAACTTTCGTCCACCGTCCCCTCGCCCGTGCCCAGTGCCGTTTCGGGGGGCGGGGGGCCGGCACCGGGTGTTGGTGGGGACGGGGGGTTAGCCCCGTCCCCGGGGTTGGACCATCGGCGGGGGCGACGGATGCCGACGGAACTTCCCCATTCGATCAGGCGCGTCCGACCGGAAGCGCCACGAAGCGCGTCGCGTCGCCCGACTTCACGCGCAGCAGCACGGTGCGGCGGCCGTCGGTGCGGGCGCCGTCGAGCGCCTTGCGGACTTCGGCGGGGTTCGACACCGGCTGGCCCGCGACTTCGAGGATCACGTCGCCGGTCTTGAAGCCGCGCTCGGCCGCAGGACCGTCCGGATCGACGTTGGTCACGACCACGCCGTCGCGGCCGGCGCCGCCGACCGTCGAAGCGGGCGCAATCGAGAGACCAAGCGGGGCGACCGAAGCGGTCGCACCGGAGGAGTCCTCGTTCTTGCCGCCGCGCGTATCGGCGCGGGCCTGGCGCTCGTTCGGCAGCGTGCCGAGCGTCACGCTGAGGGTCTTTTCGCCACCCTTGCGGAACACGCCGAGCTTGACGGTCTCGCCGGGAACCTGCGTCCCGATCTTCTTGGCGAGGTCGCGCGCGTCCTTCACCGGGGAGCCGTTGACGCTGGTGATGATGTCACCGGCCTCGACCCCGGCCTTGGCGGCGGGGCCGTTGGCCTGCGGCTCGGCAACCAGCGCGCCGGACGGCTCTTTGAGGCCGACGCTGTCGGCGATGTCGGCGGTGACCGGCTGGATCTGCACGCCGATCCATCCGCGGGTGACGCTGCCCTTGTCCTTGAGCTGCGCCACGACGGTCTTCACCGTGTCGGCCGGGATGGCGAAGGCGATGCCGACGCTGCCGCCCGACGGCGAGTAGATCGCGGTGTTCACGCCGATCACGTTGCCGTCCATGTCGAAGGTCGGGCCGCCGGAATTGCCCTTGTTGACCGGGGCGTCGATCTGGATGAAGTCGTCATAGGGGCCGGCGCCGATGTCGCGGCCGCTGGCCGAGACGATGCCGGCCGTGACGGTGCCGCCGAGGCCAAACGGATTGCCGACCGCGAGCACCCAATCACCGACGCGCGGGCTCTTCTCCCCAAGCTTCACGAACGGGAAGTCGCCATGGCCTTCGGCCTTCAGCAGCGCGATGTCGGTGCGCGGATCGGTGCCGATCACCTTGGCGGTGTAGGTCTTGCCGTCCTCGGCCTTGATCTCGACCGTCTGCCCGCGCTCGACCACGTGGTTGTTGGTGACCGCATAGCCGTCGGCGCTGATGAAGAAGCCGGAGCCCTGCGCCATGCTGAATTGCCGGCGTCCGGGGCCGCGGCTGTTCGGCATGCCGTCCTGGCCCTCGCCGAAGCCGAAGCGCTTGAAGAAGCGATCGAGCGGCGAGCCGGGAGGAACCTGCATGCCCGGAGGGATCTGCATGCCGGGCGGGGTCTGCGTGCCCTCGCCGTCGAGCTGCGTGGTCTGGGCCGTATCGGCCATCTTCACGCGCACGGCGAACACCGCCGGCTTCACCTTCTCGACGAGGTCGGCGAAGCTGGCCGGGCGCATGGCCACTTCGGCCTGCGCCGCGGCGACGGTGGGAAACTGAACATGCTGGGCGAACTGGGGACCGGCGAACAGCACGGTCGCGCCCAGGCCGGCCGCGGAGGCTAGGAGAACAAGGCGACGCGCGGGAAGAATTTTCCGCGCCTTCGGGGAATTGGTTTCTGTCATGGCAGACTGCTCCACAATCGCTCGGGCACGACGCCCGTCTGGGCTCGGGCCGCTCGCCCGTTGCTGGAGCGAAGATGGAGATGGCCGCCTTACAACGTCCTGTCGGTCGGATTAAAGTTCCGTAAGGTCGGCGCAGCGCGCATGCCGCGACCTGCGGCCATGCTGGGCTAGGGTTCCAGCAGCTTGGCGATACGCTCTTCCTCGGCCGCGGTGAGCGGCTGCGGCGCTGCCGCGACCCGGCGCTGCCGCACGGCCAGCACGATGCCGAGGAGGCCGCACAGCAGCAGGACCGCAGGCGTCCCCCAAAGCAGAGCGGTCTGCAACGTGAACCGCGGCTTCAGCAGCACGAAATCGCCGTAGCGGGCGACCAGGAAATCCAGCACCTTCTGGTCGGTGTCGCCGGCGGTCAGCCGTTCGCGCACCAGCAGCCGCAGGTCACGCGCGAGCGGCGCGTCGGAATCGTCGATCGACTGGTTCTGGCAGACCATGCAGCGCAGCTCGCGCGACAGCGTCCGCGCACGCGTCTCCAGCGCCGCATCGCGCAGCACCTCGTCAGGCTGCACCGCTGCGGCCACCGCCGGCCAGCCCAACGCGAACAGGCAAATCAGCAGCCGCAGCGATCGCATCGGCGGCTACTCGGCGGGCTGCATGGCAGCGCGGCGGCGCGCCGGCTTCGGCGCACCCACCCGCAGGCGGCGGTCCGACAGCGACAGCAGCCCGCCCAGCACCATGACGACGCAACCGAGCCAGATCAGCAGCACCAGCGGCTTGTGATAGATGCGCAACACGATGGAGCCATCCGGGTTGGTGTCGCCGAGCGAGACATAGAGCTGGCTGACGCCGCGGCTGAGCAGCGCCGCTTCGGTCGTGCTGCTGCTGCGCGCCGGGAAGGTGCGCTTCGCCGGCTCCAGCGTGCCGACCAATGCGCCGTTGCGCCGCACCGTCAGCTTGGCGGTGAGCTCGCGGTAATTCGGGCCGGCGGACTGCGCCAGCCCGTCGAAGCTGAAGTCGTAGTGCCGCAGCGAAACCACCTGACCGGGCTTCACGGTTGCGATGCGCTCGGCACCCCACTGCGTGTCGCCCACGATCCCGAGCAGGGTCATGCCGACGCCAAGATGCGCGAAGGCGGTGCCCCAGGTCGACCGCGGCAACCCGCGCGCGCGCGCGAACGCGGCCCCTAGCGGCAGATGCAGCACGCCGATCCGGCCCAGAATGTCGGTGAGCGCGCCCAGCGCCACCCACAGCGCCAATCCGATGCCGAACGGCGCCAGCACCGGGCCGCCTTCCTGCACCGCGAAGGTCGCCGCCACCCCGATCACCGCGACCGCGAGCGCCAGCCACAGCCGCTGCGCCGCGGCATAGAGATCGCCGCGCTTCCATGCCAGCAGCGGCCCGAACGGAATGGCGCACAGCAGCGGGATCATCAGTGGTCCGCAGGTGGCATTGAAGAACGGCGCACCGACCGAAATCTTGTCGCCGGTGATCGCCTCCAGTGCGAGCGGATAAAGCGTGCCGACGAACACGGTGGCACAGGCGGTGGTCAGGAACAGATTGTTGAGGACGAGCGCGCCTTCACGCGAGATTGGCGCGAACAGGCCGCCGGCGCGCAGGAGCGGCGCCCGCCAGGCGAACAGCGCCAGCGAGCCGCCAATGAAGATCATCAGGATGGCGAGGATGAACACGCCGCGGGTCGGGTCGGTGGCGAATGTATGCACCGAGGTGAGCACGCCCGAGCGCACCAGGAAAGTGCCGAGCAGCGACAGCGAGAATGCCAGGATCGCCAGCAGGATGGTCCAGACCTTCAGGGCCTCGCGCTTCTCCATCACCACAGCGGAATGCAACAGCGCGGTGCCGGCGAGCCACGGCATCAGCGACGCGTTCTCGACCGGATCCCAGAACCACCAGCCGCCCCAGCCGAGCTCGTAATAGGCCCAGTACGAGCCCATCGCGATGCCGAGGGTGAGGAACATCCACGCCGCCAGCGTCCATGGCCGCACCCACCGCGCCCAGGCGGCGTCGATGCGGCCTTCGATCAGCGCCGCCACCGCGAACGAGAACGAGATCGAGAAGCCGACATAGCCGACGTAGAGCAGCGGCGGATGCACCGCGAGGCCGATGTCCTGCAGCACCGGATTGAGGTCGCGGCCCTCGAACGGCGCCGGCA
>DASWSO010000218.1:0-2349 GCA_036402635.1 Xanthobacteraceae bacterium | reverse complement strand
AGGTGCGGGTTGCGGCTCCACTCGCTCCAGCTGCCGGCGTAGAGCTTCGTCGGCGCAAAGCCGGCCAGCTCCATCGCGATGAGGTTGGGCACGGCACTCACGCCGCTGCCGCACTGGTGCACCACGCTGGCGGGATCGCGGCCGGCGAGGAGCTGTTCGAACTCCGCGCGCAGTTGCTGCGGCGATTTGAAGCGCCCCTCCGGTCCGATGTTCTGCGCGAAGGGGCGATTGAGCGCACCCGGGATGTGGCCGGCCACCGGGTCCATCGGTTCCACCTCACCGCGGAAGCGCTGGGGCGCGCGCGCATCGATCAAGGTCTGTTCGCGCTGGCCGAGCCTCGCCGCGACTTCCTTCATCGCAACCAGCTGGCGCAGCGGCTCACCCGGTTCGAAATTCGACTGGAAGTGCGAAGGCTCCGTTCCGCTGTTCACCGCGCCGCCCGCGGCTTGCCACGCCTGCAGGCCCCCATCGAGCACGGCGACCTTGTCATGGCCGGCCCACTTGAGCATCCACCAGAGGCGCCCGCAGTAGTTGGCATTGTTGCGGTCGTAGACAACGGCCTGCATGTCGTTGGCGAAGCCCACGCCGGACAACCACATGGCGAACTTCTCGATGCTGGGGAGGGGATGTCGTCCGCCGGACGCGGCACCCGCGTGGGGCTGCGGCTGGCCGTTGAGATCCGGCGTGCCCTTGTCGCTCAGCGCATGGTCGAGGTCCGCATAGACGGCGCCGGGAATATGCGCTTGCAGGTACTGCTTCTCGCCGATGGCCGGGTCCATCAAGTCGAAGGTGCAGTCGAACACCATCAGCCGCGCCTTCGCGGCGATGAGGTCCCTCAGCTGGTCGGCGGAGATGAGCGTGGTGTACATGGCGGCATTTTGCGGGGATCGGCGGTTTTCGTCATCCCGTGCCGACCCGTCATCGCCGCACCCCGTCGTCCGCGCGAAGGCGGGGACCCAAGGCTTCCCGTGTGCGTAGGGTGGCGGTGAGCGCGAAGCCGAACCCCACCGCTCGACGTTCCGGGCCGCGTCGCGCCAGGCGGTGTGCGGTGCGGTCCCGCGGTGCAGCGGTCCGCGGCTTCGCGCGCGGACTTCCCTGGGAGTCTGGTCCCGGCGGCGGCGCGGCATAACTCTCTGCGAGTTGGACCGCCCGCGGTCCAACTCTCCGTTCAAACAGATGCCGCGAGCATGAGAGGTAATCGCGTGGCTCGATACGCGCCAAAGGCGCTCTCGTAGCCACGCTCCGCCGCCGGGACCAGACTCCCAGGCGCTTGCCCCTGATTGCGGGCCCGCACCGCACACCGCCTGGCGCGACGGGGACGCTCTGCCTGATCACGCTGTCGCCGTTTTCGTAGGCTGGCCGTGAGCTTGCGAACCCCAGCGCGAGCGCCATTCGGTGGGGTTCGGCTTCGCGCTCACCGCCACCCTACGAAGACACCCCAAACTCTGCCAACCCCCGGCGATGACGGGTTAAACCGCCCGACCCGACTTGTACATCCCGGTGTTGCGACGCGCGATCTGCCCTGCGTCCTGGATCCGCGCCATCGCGGCACCCACATGCGCGTGCGTGATGGCAAGGCCCAAGGCGTCGGCGGCGTCCTTCCCTGGCAGCGCGGGCAACCGCAGCAGCCGTTTCACCATCTGCTGCACTTCCGCCTTGGCGGCCCGGCCCGTTCCCGCCACCGCCTGCTTCATCTGCATGGGCGTGTACTCGGACACTTTCAGGTTGCAGTTGACCAATGCCGTCACACACGCGCCACGCGCCTGTCCGAGCAGCAGGGTCGACTGCGGATTGACGTTGACGAAAACGATCTCGATCGCCGCGGCGTCCGGCTGGTAGCGCGTGCGCAGTTCGCCGATGCCGTCGAACAGCACCTTCAGCCGCGCCGGCAAATCGCCGCGCGCCAGGTGCGTGGTGCTGATCGTGCCGCTGGCGACGTACTGCAGTGCGTGGCCGTCCACGTCGATCACGCCGAACCCCGTCGTCTGCAAGCCGGGGTCGATGCCGAGGATCCGCATGACTAGAAAACCTCCCCCAGGATTGCCCGCTGCGCGAGCTGCTCCTCCCCCCTCCGCAAGCGGAGGGGGCGAGCGCCTTCGGGCGGCCGTGCGGCGCTCATGACCTAGGGCAGTTCAGCGTCGCGCATCCGCGCAACGATGGTGGAAGCGCGGCTCGCGAGGTAGCCGGAGCCCGGTGTCCGCTCGAAGCGCTTGGGCTGCGGCAGCATCACGGCCAGCCGCGCGGCCTCGTACGGGGTCAGCTGGCTCGCGTGCTTGCGCCAGTAGTGTTGCGCGGCGGCTTCGGCGCCGAACACCCCCTCGCCCCATTCGACGCTGTTGAGGTAGATCT
>DASWSO010000217.1:0-4625 GCA_036402635.1 Xanthobacteraceae bacterium | reverse complement strand
ACGACAGCGCGCCGGGACGGGCTCCATCTCATGTCAATGTTTCCTGATGTCGTTGAAGGATGTGGTGTTCACTCGGCCGCTTCGCGCACGACCACGCCCTGCTCGATGTCGAACTGCAGGATGTCGTTGAAGCGGTTGAAGGCGCCGCAGAGAGCGGTCCGCCAGGTCAGTTCCACGATCTGCGGCTCGGTGAAATGCTGCTTGAGACGATCGAAAATCTCGTCGCGCGTGCGGTTCCAGTTGTTGGTCACCGCGATCGCATACTCGACCACCAGCTTGTCGACCGCGTCCAGCTCCGGATGGGTGGCGTAGTCGAGCAGGCGCGTGGCGCCGGCTTCGGAAATGCCCTGGATCGCAAGCTTGGGGGCGTGGTGCGAGACGCAGTAGGTGCACTTGTTGAGTAGCGAGACCGTGATCAGGCTTAGCTCCAGATAGCGCTTCGGAAGCACAGCCTCTTCGGCCAGCTCGGTGAGCAGCCCCCAGACATGCTTGAAGACCGGCGGGCGCTGCGCCATGACGCCGGCTTGGTTTTCGAACGCCCCGTACGTGGTCATCTTGTCCCACAGCGGTTGAAGCTCCGCGGGCAGGTCGCTTCGGTTCTTGATCGCGACGCGCGACATCTCGTTCTCCTTCAGGTTTTGGATGGGACGCCACGCCCTGGCGTTCCCTGCACCGACAGGCGGTATTCGCGGGCAATGCCGTTGGGGCGGAAGGTCAAGAGCAAGATCAGGCCGACACCGATCAGCACCAGGCGAAGCGAGGCGAACTGATGCGCGGCCAAAAACGGCAGGAGGTCACGCAGAAATCGGGTTCCCTCCAGCAACACCATCACCGTGCAGGCGCCGATCAAGAGCCCGCGGTTCGAGCCCTTGCCGCCGGCGATCACCGCCATGAAGGCGTAGACCGTCACGAAGCCGGCGAACTGGCCGGGGTCGATGTAGGTGAAGTAGTAGGCATGCAGCGCGCCGGCGAGCCCGACCACGGCACCGCCGATGGCGAATGCCTTCATCCGCAGCTTCAGCACATCCTTGCCGAGGGTGGCGGCCACCACATCGTCTTCTCGCAACGCCCGCAGCGCGCGGCCGAAGGGAGCGCGTACGATCCGCTCAAGCAGCAGGTAGACGACGAGCAGCAACGTGAGACAGGCCGCGAGGAAAGCGACTTCGTAATGGGTGCCGCCGATCAATCCGACGAACGGCCGCGGAATGTCTCGAATGCCGTTGGAGCCGCCCGTGAGCCACGTCTCGTTCAGCATCACGAGGCGGAGCGCTTCTGAAAAGGCCAGCGTGGTAATGGCGAGATAGTCTTCGCGCAGTCTGATGGTTGCGAGCGCCACGACCGCCGAGGCCGCCGCCGTGAGCACGATCGCGGCGACGGTGGCCGACACCGGGTCGCCGCCGCCGGTGGACACGATCGCCGCCACATAGGCGCCCAGGCCGTAGAAGCCGGCGAGCCCGAAGTTCACCATGCCGGCCTGCCCCCACTGGATGTTGAGCGCGAGTCCCAGCATGGCGGCGAGCGCCACGAAGGTGAGGATGGAGACAAGGTAGCCGATCATCGCCTGATCCTCGCCACGCCGAGCAAACCGCTCGGCCGCAGGAACAGGACCAGCGCCAGCACGACAAAACTCACCCCCTGTCGGTAGGTCGTGGGCACCGCCAGCGTCGAGAGTTCCTCCACCAGCCCGATGATGAGCCCGCCTGCCATCGCCCCGAAGGGATTGCCGATGCCGCCCACGACCGCGGCGGCGAAAACGGTGATCAGGTAGTTGCTGCCGATCAGCGGTTCGACCGTGCCATCCATGGCGATGAGCACGCCGGCGAGCGCCGTAAGCACGCCGGCAAGCGCCCAGGTCCAGTCGACGGTCTGCGCCCGCCTGATCCCGCGCACTTCAGCGAGCGCCGGATTGTCCGAAATCGCCCGCATGGCGCGCCCGAGCTTGGTGCGCTGCAAGATCAATGCGAGCGCCAGCATGGCGCCGGTCGCGACGATCGCAATGATGAGCTGCTCGTGGTTGAGTCTCAGCCCCTGCCACATCACCGGCCGGGCGACCGCCTGGTCGAAGGTCCGCACCTCGGCCCCGTAGATGAAGCGGACCGCGTTCTCCAGTACGAACGCGACGCCCATGGAGGCGACCAGCAGGGTGATGTGGTCGTGGGTCCCGATCGGACGATAGACCAGGTGCTGGACGGCGATCGCCACGATGGCGAGGCCGGCGCCCGCCAACGGCGCAGCGAGCAGCAGCGGCGCACCCAAGCCGGCGTTGAAGAAATACGCCAGGTAGGCCCCGACCGTGACCATCGCTCCGATGGCGAAGTTGGGGAAATTGAGAATGCCGTAGGTCAGCGACAGCGCGATC
Source organism: Xanthobacteraceae bacterium (assembly GCA_036402635.1). GTDB lineage: Bacteria > Pseudomonadota > Alphaproteobacteria > Rhizobiales > Xanthobacteraceae > DASWSO01. The sequence goes on along the minus strand of DASWSO010000217.1, from coordinate 2,266 downwards.
GCCGGCAACGCGATCAACAGCCCAGACACCAGCCCGTTAAGCAGCGCTTGCGCCACGGGTCCCTCCTGCGTCGCGCGTCCCGCTCTGCGGCTTGTTGCCTCCCAGAAAGAGATTTCGCACCTGTGGATCGTCGAGAAATTTTTCGGCCGGCCAGCGCCCGCGTGTCTCGCCGTCGACCAGCAGCACCACGTCGTGGCTGATGCGAACCGCCTCGACCAGGTTCTGCTCGATCATCAGCACCGTCACGCCGGTGTCGTTCACCTTGCGGACGGCATCGAGCATTTCGCCGACATAGCGCGGCGACAGGCCAGCCGAGGGCTCGTCCAGCAGCAGGGCGGTCGGCCCCGGCATCAGCGCACAGCCGATCGCCAGCATCTGGCGCTGGCCCCCACTCAATGTGCCGGCGACGTGACCCAGGCGGCCGGCGAGATCCGGAAACAGACCGAGCACGCGGTCGCGCGCTGCCCTCCCCTCCTTTGCACTGGCTTTGCGCCGGATGAACTCGAAGCTGATCTTGAGATTGTCGCCGATCGTCAGGTTCTTGAAGACGTTGTTCTCCTGCGGCACGTAGCCGAGGCCGGCTGCGGCGCGTCTGGGCGGGTCGAGCCGCGTGATGTCGCGATCGCCGAGCCAGACCGCGCCGGCGCGCGGCAGCAGCAGCCCGACAACGGCTTTCATCAGGGTGGACTTTCCAGCGCCGTTCGGCCCCGCGATCGTGGTCACGCGGCCGGGCTCCGCTTCGAGCGACACCGCACGGATGATGTCGGAGGCCCCATAGCCGGCCGACAGCGTCATCAGCCGGATGGCCTCGTTCGCGCTCACGCCTTGATCCCCAGATAGGCTTCGAGCACGCGCGGATCGCTCACGACCTCGTCGAAAGCCCCTTCGGTCAGCAACTGTCCGGCCGCCATCACGTAGACGTGGTCGCAGAGTGCGGCCACGACATCGAGATCGTGCTCGACGATCAGGAACGTCAGTCCGCGCTTCATCAGCGACCGGATGGCGTCGATCAGAACCGCCTCCATCGCCGGCGCGACACCGGCGGCTGGCTCGTCGAGCAGCACGACTTCTGGATCGAGCATCAGGGCGCGGCACAGTTCGAGCAATTTCTTCTGCCCGCCCGAGAGCGAAGCGGCGGGCGCGTCGGCCAACCGCCACAGGTCCACGCGCTCAAGTACCTCGCGCGCCTCCTCTATGCCCGCCTCCTCGTCCTGGCGAACGCTCCCGCCCCGCAGCAGCAGCCCGGTCAGACTCTCGCCACGCTGCCGCGGACGGGCGACAAGCAAATTCTCCAGCACGGTCAGGTTTCCGAGATCGCGGCAGATCTGAAACGTACGCACCAGTCCGAGCGCCGCAAGCCGATGCGGCGGCAGCCCGGTGATGTCTCGACCCAAGAGCTCGACCTTGCCGCCGCTGGCGCGTTCGACGCCGGAGATGATGTTGAGCAGCGTGGTCTTGCCGGCGCCGTTCGGACCGATCAGCCCGGTGATGCGCCCGCGCGGAAGGGCAAGGTCCATGCTCCGAAGCGCTTGCAGCCCGCCATACGACTTGCTCAGTCGGCTCGCACGCAAGGCAGGGCCGTGCGGATGGAAGTCCAGCATGCTTCCCGACGTCTTCGGGTGCACGGCATCGCTGATAATCGCAGCCTCGGCACTCATGCGGCCGAGGACAGTCCATGGCGGCCGCCATACTCCGCGGACAGCAGCTTGCCGAAATAGGCCGCCGCCGCGCCCATGCCGCGGCGGCCGTCCTTGGCTTCGGCATCCGGATTGTAGTTGGTGTTGGTATTCACGTCGTAGGTGTAGGCGCGCCCGTCGGCGTCGACGATGAACTCGATGCCCGCAATGCCAACATCGTTGGCCGCCAGGAAAGCTTCCCATGCGGGGATGAGCGGATGCTGGAATTCGCGCGCGATCTGGAACTTGTCCGCCGGCGCGACCGCCGGACAGGCGCTCGCCACATCGCCAACCTGGCAGACGTCGGCGGGGCAAAGCTCAAATCCCTGCGAGGTGTCGACGCGCACGGCATAAAGAAGGCGACCGCCGACGAACTCGACCCGCGTGATGAAGGGCTCCGGCGCCTCGATGTACTGTTGTGCCAGGAAGATGCCGTCGACGGAGTCCTCGTATTCCTCGCTCGCCAGATGCTCGCGCAAGCCCTCAAGCGAGAGCAGCAGCTTGACGCCGAGCCCCTTGCCGGCGCGATTGTGCTTCAGGATGACCGGAAAGCCGATCTTCTCGGCCGCAGCCTCGACATGCTGCTTGCC
>DASWSO010000216.1:0-6712 GCA_036402635.1 Xanthobacteraceae bacterium | reverse complement strand
ATCGCCAGATGGGGCCGCCGCAGTGGTCCGATCTCGGCATGTATATCCAGACCGTGATGCTGCTGGCGCGCGACTACGGCCTGCATTCCTGCGCCCAGGAGGCCTGGACCTCCTGGCACAAGACCGTCGGCGAATTCCTCGCTCTGCCTCCGGAGCACATCCTGTTCTGCGGCATGGCGCTCGGCCATGCCGATCCCGACGCGCCCATCAACCGGTGGCGCTCGCCCCGCGAGCCGGTCGGCGGCTTCGCCACATTCTCCGGCTTCACCGGCGGTTGAGCCGGGTTCCCACCCGCGGATGGTCCGGTTCATGCGGGATTCACGAATCGTGGCATAAGGGAGGTCATGCAGATCGCGAGGCTGTCCTGGTTGCTGCCTGTCGCCGGCGCCCTATGGGTGCTGCCGGCGCTGGCGGCCGACCCGGTGCGCTGCCTCTCGCCGGATCAACGGCGTGGCGCGATCGCGGCGCATCGGGCGCTGCCGCTCTCCCAGGCCATCGCAGCCGTCAAGGCGCAGGCTGCCGGGGAAGTGGTGCGGGCGCGCCTTTGCGAGGGCAGCGGCGGTCTGGTCTATATGCTGACAGTGCTCGCCCGGGATGGCAAAGTGATCCGGGCGACCGTCGACGCCGCCAACGGCAATCTGCTGAGCGGGCGTTGACCGGAGGATTCTGCGGTTGCGTTTGCTCGTCGTCGAGGACGATCCGGATCTCAACCGTCAGCTCGCGACCGCGCTGACGGACGCGGGCTACGTGGTCGATCGGGCGTTCGACGGCGAGGAGGGGCATTACCTGGGCGAAACCGAGCCCTACGACGCCGTCATCCTCGATATCGGGCTGCCCAAGATGGACGGCATCTCCGTGCTGGAGTCCTGGCGGCGCGCCGGCCGCGCCATGCCGGTGCTGATCCTCACCGCGCGCGACCGCTGGAGCGACAAGGTCCAGGGGTTCGACGCCGGCGCCGACGACTACGTGCCGAAGCCGTTCCACCTCGAGGAGGTGCTGGCGCGGGTGCGTGCGCTGCTGCGCCGCAGCGCCGGCCACGCCAAGAGCGAGTTCACCTGCGGCCCGGTGCGGCTCGATACCCGCACCGGACGGGTGAGCGTCGATGGCGCGCCGGTGAAGCTCACCTCGCACGAATACCGGCTGCTGTCCTACCTGATGCATCACACCGGGCGCGTGGTCTCGCGTACCGAGCTGGTCGAGCACCTGTACGACCAGGATTTCGATCGCGACTCCAACACGATCGAAGTGTTCGTCGGCCGCATCCGCAAGAAGCTGGGTGTCGACGTGATCCAGACGGTGCGCGGCCTCGGCTACCTGCTTACGCCGCCGGATGCGCGCTGACGGCTCCTCCCAGGCGGCGCACGGGCGCAGCAGCTTCACCCGCCCGGCGGGATGGCGAAGCCTTCTTGCCCGCTGCGCATCCGCGCTCGAGAGAGGGCGATGATGCGCTCCAACTCGCTCGCGCTGCGGCTCTTCCTGACCGCCACGATCTGGACGGTGGCGATCCTGGTGGTCACCGGAATCGTGCTGTCGTCGATCTACCGGCAGAGCGTGGAGCGCGCCTTCGATCGGCGGCTGGGCGTCTACCTCAAGACCTTGATCGCGGACGTCGCCTCCCCGGAGGAGGCCGGCGAGCGGTTTCCACAGTCGCTGGGCGAGCCGCTGTTCGAATTACCGCTGTCCGGCTGGTACTGGCAGGTGGTGCGGCTCGACGGACAGAAGCCGGAGCTGCGCTCGTCGCGGTCGCTCTGGGACGCCAATCTGCCGCGACTTCCCGACAGCAAGACGACGGCGTCCGGCAATGCGCGGCAGGGCTACGTTCGCGGCCCTGAGGACCAGCAGTTACGCGTGGCGGAGCGCAGCATCGACCTCGGGGACGATGGCCGGTTCCTGGTGGCGATCGCCGGCGATGCCACCGAGATCGAGGACGAGGTGCGCTCGTTCGATCACTGGCTGATGATCACGTTCCTGGCGCTCGGGCTGGTGCTGCTGCTGACCACCACGTTCCAGGTCCGCTTCGGGCTGGCGCCGCTCAAGCGCATTTCCGAAAGCCTCGCCGCCATCCGCGCCGGCACGGCGGAACGGCTGGAGGGCAGCTTCCCGGAAGAGATCGCGCCGCTCGCGCGCGAGACCAACGCGCTGATCGAAGCCAATCGCGAGATCGTGGAGCGCGCCCGTACTCACGTCGGCAATCTCGCGCATGCGCTGAAGACACCGCTGTCGGTGATGATGAACGAAGCCACCGCGCGCCCGGGCGATGCGCTCGCCGCCAAGGTGGGCGAGCAGATCGAGATCATGCGCGATCAGGTCACGCGCCATCTCGAGCGCGCCCGCATCGCCGCGCGTGCGACCACCATCGGCACCGTCACCGAGGTGCAGCCGGTGGTCGATGCGCTCGCTCGCACGATGGAGAAGATCCATCGTGCCCGCGCCATCAATATCGAGGTCGAAGCCTCATCCCATGCGAAGTTTCGCGGCGAGCGCCAGGACCTCGAAGAGATGGTCGGCAATCTGGTCGACAATGCCTGCAAATGGGCGCAGTCGCGGGTCTGCGTCGAGATCGTGCCCGAGCGTACCGACGACAACCGCCCGCGCGACATCGTCCGCATCGTGGTCGACGACGACGGCCCCGGCCTGTCGCCGTCGCAGCGCGCACAGGTGGCGCAACGCGGGCAGCGGCTCGACGAGACCAAGCCCGGCTCCGGCCTCGGCCTCTCCATCGTGACCGAGCTGTCCGCGCTGTACGGCGGCGGGCTGAGCCTCGGCACCGCGCCGCTCGGCGGGCTACGCGCCGAACTGGTGCTGCCGAGCACCTGATCGCTCTGATCCTTCCCGCGAAACCCGCCGTTAACCCTCGTCGCGCTATCCCAGGCGGATTGCACGCGCGTTGGGAACCGGAATGGACGCGGGGGTCCCGGTCGAAAAGCTTCGCACCTACCTCCGGGAGCTCAACCCGGAGGCGAGGGCATTGCTGCTCAACGCGCTCGAGCGCAACGCCTTGCAAGGCACCGAAATCCCCGGTGCGGAACTGATCCTGCAGGAACTCCGCCCCAGCCTGCGGGAGGAAAATTCACACGCCGCCAGGATCGGCAATCCGGCGCGCGCCTTCTTCCGGCCGCTCGAACCATTCCTGGTGGACTCCGGCTCACCGCGCCTCGTTCCGGGCCGGGTCGAGCGCAGCTCGCTGCAACCGCTCTGGGATTGGATCGGACGCGACCTTCTCTCCGACAGCACTGCGGCCTATTCGCGCGCCGTGGTCGAAGCGCTGCTGGCCGGCCATGAGCGCGGCGTGATCCGGCTCGCGCGCCCGCTGCAGGACGAAGCCGCGTCCGCCATGGCGGCATGGATCACCCAAGCCGCGCACGACGACCGTCTGCGCCGCCGCTTGATTGGTCAGATCGGCACGCCGCGCGCGCTTGAGGACTTGCGCACGCTCCAGCGCGTGCTGGTGCATCAGGACGTGCTGGCGCAGGTGAGTACGCGGCTTCCCCACTCCATCAAGAATCTTGCGGACGAACAGCTTGCCCAGGTGCTCGGCCTGCTGGAATACGCCACCACCGGCAAGCCCGAACTGCTCGTTCCGGTGCTGCTTCTGCTCGTCGACCGACTCGCGGCGCCCTGGCAGCTGGTCCGGGTGGCCGTCAAATCGGCCGACAGCGACGTCGCGGCGCGTGTCGCACAGGCGCCATACGCGGTCGCGGTGACGATGGCTCTCGCGGAGCTGCGTTGCCGGATCGAAGAGTTGCGCCGGTTCCTCAAGGGCGGGCAGCTCGCGGACGCAACGGCGCTGCTGAAGCATACCCACGATGCCATCCGCGGCTTGCGCACCGAGCTCGATTTCACCGGCGAGATCTCATGGAGCAAGGAACTCGCCACCAGCCGCGCGGCCGCCTCGGAACTGCTGCATGCCGAAATCGAGATCGTGCCGGGGCGCGTCCGGCGGGTGCTGCGCCCCCGCGCCACCAAGGAGATCGAGGTCGGCTCGGAACTCGACCCTGTCGAGGTCGCAGAGGTGCAGGGGCGCATCGAGCTGGTGATCGCCTGCCGGAAATACGCCGGCGAGCTGGCGATCAATCAGATCGCACCGCGGGTGCATTCCGAGCTGCAGAATTACCTGGATACCGGGACTGCCGCGCTGCTGGAATCGCTTCGCACGGCCGGCGTCGGCGACCGTAAGTTTCGGCAGTCGCAGGTCGATGCGGCGGTGCGCTTCGCCGGCACGCTGTTCGGTCCGGAATATGCCGGGCTGTTGTCGAAGGCCGCCGGCATGGCAGCCGCCGATCGCAAGCTGCAGAAGGCTTGAGACGCGCGGCCGCCCGGCCGCCGGACCGCAACTGCGCTTCTTGCATCACGCACCACGCTGTGCGACCGCTCGCACCCAGGAGGGATGCGGCCGAGGCCGATCCTGCCGCGGCGAGCGCGCGAGCCCATGACACTCTGGTTTGTTTTGGCCCTGATGACGGCGGCGGCCGTGTTCGCGGTGTTGTGGCCGCTCGGCCGGCGTGTCTCTTCCACACGGCGAGACGCCGACGTCGCGGTCTATCGCGATCAGCTGGAGGAGGTCGAGCGCGACCGCGCGGCCGGGCTGATCGCGGCCGCAGAGGCGGAGGCGGCACGGATCGAGGTCGCCCGCCGGCTGCTGGCGGCCGGTCAACCGCATCCCATCAAAACGGTGGTGGGCAAGGGCGCCGATCGGCGGCGCCGCACCGCGGCTGCGCTGGTGATGGTGTTGGTGCCGCTGGGCGCGTTGCTCATTTACGGGGGGCTCGGCTCGCCGTCGCTCCCGGATGAGCCGCTGGCGGCGCGCCAGCAGGTTCCCCGCCAGCAGCTTCCGCTCGAGACCCTGATCGCGCAGGTGGAGGCGCATCTCGCAGCCAATCCGCAGGACGGGCGCGGCTGGGAGTTGATCGCACCGATCTATCTCCGCCTCGGCCGTTTCGAGGAGGCGGTCAACGCCCGGCAGAACGCGCTGCGGCTGAGCGGCGCCACGGCGGAGCGCGAGGCAGACTATGGCGAAGCCATGGTGGCCGCCGCCAGCGGCGTCGTGACCGCGGACGCCAAGGCGGCGTTCGAGCGCGCCGTCGTTCGCGACCCGCAGAACCCGAAGGCCCGGTACTTTCTCGGCTTCGCGGCCGAGCAGGACGGCAGGCGCGAGCAAGCGGTCGCGGCATGGCGGACGCTGCTCGAAATACCCTCCCTCGACCCCGCCTGGGCCGAGCTCACGCGGCGCTCGCTGGCTCGCGTCGATCCGCAGGCGGACGCGACAGGCCCGACCGCGGGCGATATCGAAGCGGCCGAAAGCCTGGCTCCCGAACAGCGCGCGCAGATGGTGCGCGGCATGGTGGAGCGGCTCGCCGAACGGCTCAAGCGCGACGGCGGCGACCTCGAAGGTTGGCAGCGCCTGGTGCGGGCCTATATGGTGCTCGGCGAAGCCGAAAGGGCGAAAGCGGCTGCCGCCGATGCGCGACGCGCCGCGGGCGGCGATCCCGAAAAGCTGCGCCGGCTCGATCAGCTGACGAAGAGCCTGGGGCTCGACGGCTGAGGCGATGCGGCGGCTCCAACGACAACAAGAAAGATGACCCGCAAGCAACGACGTCTCACCCTGATCGGCGCCGCCCTCGCCGTGGCGGCGCTCGCGGTCGCGCTGGTGTTGACGGCGCTGCGCGACTCCGTGGTCTTCTTCAATTCGCCGACCGACGTGATGGCAAAGGGACTCGGCCCTGGCACCCGCATCCGCCTTGGCGGGCTGGTGGTTCCCGGCAGCATCGCGCGTGCCGACGATCTCAATGTCCACTTCGTGGTGACCGACGGCAATCGGCAAGTACCGGTGAGCTATCGCGGCCTGCTGCCGGACCTGTTTCGCGAAGGGCAGGGGGTGGTGACCGAAGGCGCGCTGGACGCGACCGGCACCTTCCGGGCCGACACCGTGCTGGCGAAACACGATGAGACCTACATGCCGAAGGAGGTGGCCGACGCGCTCAAGAAGCAGGGCCACTGGAAGGACGATTACGAGAAGCGCGGAGCCAAGGTGCAGTGACAGTTTTCGGTGACGCCGAATGATCGCGGAACTCGGGCATTACGCGCTGGTGCTGGCGTTCGCGCTCGCGCTGGTGCAGGCGTCAGTGCCGGTGTGGGGCGCGCGCACCGGCGATCCGACGCTGATGGGGATCGCGCCCCCGACTGCGCTGGCGCAGTTCGCGTTCGTCGCGATCGCTTTCGCGGCGCTCGCCTGGTGCTACCTGGTGTCGGACTTCTCGGTCGCCAACGTGTTCGAAAACTCGCACTCGGCGAAGCCGTTGCTCTACAAGCTCACCGGCGTGTGGGGGAACCACGAAGGTTCGATGCTGCTGTGGGTCCTGATCCTGGCATGCTTCGGCGCGCTGGTCGGACTGTTCGGAGGCAACCTGCCGCAGAGCCTGCGCGCGCTCGTGCTCGCCGTGCAGGCCGCAATCGCCGCCGCGTTCTACCTCTTCATCCTGGTCACCTCGAACCCTTTCGCCCGGCTGGCGCCGGCGCCGTTCGAGGGCCGCGACCTCAATCCGGTGCTGCAGGACATCGGCCTCGCGGTGCATCCGCCGCTGCTCTACGTCGGCTATGTCGGCTTTTCGATCTCGTTCTCGTTCGCGGTGGCGGCGCTGATCGAAGGCCGCATCGACGCCGCCTGGGCGCGGTGGGTGCGGCCATGGACGCTGGCGGCGTGGATGTTCCTCAC
>DASWSO010000215.1:0-6834 GCA_036402635.1 Xanthobacteraceae bacterium | reverse complement strand
TCGTGGTGCGGGAAGCGGTCGCGGAAGCGGAGGCGACCGACCGGACGATCTCGGAGCTGGTGCAGACCGCGCAGAAGATCGGCGAAGTCGTCACCCTCATCCGCAACATGGCCGGCCAACCAACCTGCTGGCGTTGAATGCCACCATCGAGGCGGCACGCGCGGGCGAAGCGGGGCGCGGCTTCGCCGTTGTCGCTTCCGAGGTGAAGTCGCTGGCGGTGCAGACCGGCCGCGCGACCGAAGAGATAGCGGCGCAGATTTCCGCCGTGTCCGCATGCTGACGCCGAACAGGCCCCGGAACACGCGGAACAGGGTCTGGTCCGGCCGGATGTTGACGTGTTCTTCCGGTTGGTCCGGGCCTGTTCCGCCCCGCCGCTGGCAGGGAAATTAGGAATGGTTTCGCGTGAAACAGGCGGCGAACCCTCGCTTCGCCCGGGCTTTCCGCCCCCGATGCATGGCTAGTCCCGTCCCCGGCCCGGCGGCCGCGCGTGCCGCGCGGCCTCGACGTGTTCTGAGCCCAGCCCGAGCTTCAAGTTTCGATAATGCCGGCGCGCAGCGCCGGTGCGGACGGCTCCTGCGTGCCGTGCGGCAGCGCCAGATACGACTGCGAGCGCATCTCGATCAGCCGCGACTCGGTGCGCTTGAACTCCAGCACCTCGACGCCTTCGGTCGCGCGGTAGAGCTCGGTCGGCTCGGCCTGCGCCGAAGCCACCAGCTTCACGGCATTGTCGTAGAGCGTGTCGATCAGCGTGATGAAGCGCTTGGCGGCGTTGCGCTGGCCGTAGTCCATGACCGGGATGTGGTCGAGCACCAGGGTGTGGAACTCGTGCGCGATCTTCAGGTAGTCGGCGGCGCCGAGCGGCTGCTCGCACAGCTCATGGAATGAGAAGCGCGCCACCCCCATCGCGGCCGCCGGCACCTGCACGCTGCGGCCCCGCACCTTCAGCATGCGCGGGGCGGCGCGCTCGCCCGCCGTCAGCCGCCTCCACGCGGTGTCCATCCGCTGCTGCGCGGCGGCATCGTCCGGCACGTGCCAGACCGGCGCGCCGGCGAGCTTCTCCAGCCGGAAGTCGGTGCGCGCCTGCAGCCGCACCACATCCATGTGCTGCTTCATCAGCGCGATGAACGGCAGGAAGAGGCCGCGGTTGAGCCCGTCCTTGTAGAGATCGTCGGGCGCGACGTTGGAGGTCGCCACCACCACCACGCCGCGCGCGAACAGCCGCGTGAACAGGCGGCCCAGAATCATCGCGTCGGCGATGTCGGTGACGTGGAACTCGTCGAAGCAGAGCAGCCAGGTCTCGTCGGCGATGTCGGCCGCCACCAGCGCGATCGGATCGCTGTCGGCGACGTCGCCGTTCTTGATCTTGTGGCGGTAGGCGGCGATGCGCTCGTGCACGTCCAGCATGAATTCGTGGAAGTGGGCGCGATGCTTGCGCGGGATGCCGCTGGCTTCGAAGAAAAGGTCCATCAGCATGGTCTTGCCGCGGCCGACCTCGCCGAAGATGTAGAGCCCGGCAACCGGCGCGCGCTGCGCGTCGCGGCGTCCGAACAGCCAGCCGAGCGCGGAGGACTTCTGCGCCAGCCGGTGCTCGCGCAACGCGGTCTCGAGCGCGTCGAGGCGCGCCGCCACCGCCTCCTGGGCAGGGTCGCGGTCGATCTCCCCGGCCGCGACCAGGGCGGCATAGCGCGATGTGATGGATGGCATGCGATGCGGGTGGGCGATTGCTGCTGCCGCAGATAGCCGGAGCGTCAAGGCAGGGCAAGCGGATGCGGTGCCGCACTCACGCGGCCGGCTTCAGGCACTCCGCGGCCTCTTCCACGGTCGGGGCATCGACCTGGCGCACGAACGCCTTGGCGACCTCGAACAGGCCGTAGCCGATCAGCCCGAGCGCGGTGATGCCGAGCAGGATCCAGCCGTAGGGCTGCTCGCGCAGCGCCCCGAGCGCGCCGCCGATCCCCTTCGCCTCGCGCGCATCGGTGTGCCAGGCGGCCAGCACCAGGAAGATGCCGATGATCACGAACAGCACCGCGCGGGCGAGCGAGCCGAACACGCCCAGCGCCACGATCCAGCGCCGCTTGTCGTAGGCGACGGCGAGGTCGTGGCGGAACTCCGCACGCAGCCCCTGCACGCCCATGCCGGCGCCCGCAACCGCGAAGCCGATGCCGATCAGGATGGTCAGCAGCCAGCCGAGCGGCTGGCTCAGCAGCCACCGGGTCCAGTCGCGCGCCGCCTGGTCCTCGCTGCCGCCGGGAGCGCCGAACAGCAGGAAGCTGGCGGCCCAGATCGCCAATCCGATGTAAAAGAGCCCGGCGGCCGCATAGCTGCCGCGGCGGCAGAGGCCGCGCGCGTCAGGCTTGCAGTCTTCGGTGTTGAACCACGCCTGCGTCAGCCGCCAGCCGGCGAAGCAGAGCAGGCCGGCCACCACCAGGCCGACCAGGATGGTGCCGGCGGGCGCCTGCAGCAGCTCCTGCAACGCGCCCTTGGCGCCGACCGCGTTCGGCCGCGCGCCGATGGCGGCGAGCGCCGCGAAACTGCCGACGATCAGGTAGACGAGGCCGCGGCCGGCATAGCCGAGCCGCGCCATCCACTCGAACGGGTTCCGCTCTGCCATGACAGGAGCGGAACGCGGTCGCGGTGGAAAGGTTCGCAAGAAGACCGTTGCGCCTTACTTGATCAGGCCTTCCTCGCGCATCGCCTGCTCGACCTTCGGGCGCTCGGCCACCCGGCCCATATAGGCGGAGATGTTCTGGTACTGCGCCAGGTCGATCTGGTGAAACACCGACCAGCGCAGCACGGTGAACAGGTAGGCGTCCGCCACCGTGAACTGGTCGCCCATCAGGTACTTCTTACCGGCGAGGTGCTTCTCGATGTAGGCGAAGCGGGCCGCCAGGTTCTCCTTCGCGATCGGCTTGTAGGCGTCCGGCGTGTTCGGCTTGAACAGCGGCGTGAAGCTCTTGTGCACCTCCGACGTGATGAAGTTGAGCCACTCCTGCACCCGGTAGCGGTCCTTGCTGCCGGCCGGCGGCACCAGCTTGGCGTTCGGCGCCTGGTCGGCGAGGTACTGCACGATCGCCGGGCCCTCGGTGAGGCGGTCGCCGTCGTCGAGCTCCAGCACCGGCACCTGGCCCTTCGGGTTCACCGCCCAGAAGTCGCCGCCGTCGGACGTTTTTTTGGTCTTGTTGTCGATCCTCTCGACGTCGACCGCCAACCCCGCCTCGCGCGCGATGATGTGCGGCGACAGCGAGCAGGCGCCCGGGGAATAATAGAGCTTCATGGCAGCGTCTCCTGATCGGAAATGGAAACCTGGACGATCCGGCACAGAAACTTGCACCTGCATGTAACTAGACCGCCGCGGATATTGATGCAAGTGCATCGAATCCGTATCTTACGCCCATGAGCCAGCCGTCCGCCGAAGCCACCGCGGCCTGGGCGCGCCTCGTGCGCGTGCAGCAGGCGCTGCTCGCCGGGGTCGAGGCCGATCTGAAGGCGGCGGGATTTCCGCCGCTCGCCTGGTACGACGCGCTGCTGGAGCTTTCGCGCGTGCCGGACGGGAAGCTGCGTCCGATCGATCTCGGCAAGGCGATGCTGTTGCCGCAATACGGCATGTCGCGGCTGCTCGAACGGATGACGCGGGCAGGGCTGGTGCGGCGCGAGGCCTGCCCGGGCGACGGCCGCGGCCAGCTGATCGCCATCACGCCGGAGGGCGGCGCGTTGCGGGCACAGATGTGGGACGTTTACGCCGCGGCGATCGAGCGCCGGGTCGGGACCAAGCTCACCGGCCAGGAGGCACGCCAGCTCGACGGCTTGCTGCGCAAGCTGGTGCAGTGCCCCACCGCCGCGTTGGGATCGCAGTGTCGCGCCGGGGGCGGCGCTACGGCGTCGCGCGACGACGCGCCCTGAGCGGCGCCGCGGCTGATTGCGTGCTTTCCCCCGACCGCCCGAGCAGCGCCGCCACGCCGGTGCGCAGCAGCGCCTGCGGCTGCAGTTCAGGCTCGCCGCTCGGCAGCAGTCCGCCGCCCGAAAGCGTCGCGACACCGTGCGACAGCGCCCAGATCTGCAGCGCCAGCCGGCGCCCATCCGAGCCGCCGGCAGCTTCCGGTGCGACGCCGCCGAGCGCCCGCTGCAATGCCCCGAACGCGGTGTTGCTGCTGCCGTCGGGGAGCGCCGTCGTGTGGCCGCCGGCCGCGAACATCGCCGCGTAGAAGCCGGGCTGTTCGCGCGCGAACGCGAGATAGGCGTCGCCCATCTGCGCGAAGCGCGCAGCGGCCGGGCCCTCGCTCGCGCTCCAGGCCTGCTGCAGCCGCGCGGCGAACTCCTTGAACCCGCGCTGCGCCACTTCGGCGATCAGCGCGGCGCGATCCTTGAAGTGCCGGTAGGGCGCGGCCGCCGAGACGCCGGCCCGCCGCGCTGCTTCCACCAGCGTGAACCCGGCCGGCCCGCGCTCGGCGATCAGCGTCCGCGCGGCCTCGACCAGCGCTTCCTTCAGGTTGCCGTGGTGATAGCCCTGGCGGGCCAGAGGGTCCTTGCGCTTTGCCATGTGTGAAGGATTAACATTGAAATTTGCCGCTGTCATTCCGGGTGCCGCGCTTGCGGCGAACCCGTAAGCGCTCGGCCGGCATGACGGCGCGCCAGCTCAGCGTAGGAACGCGCGCTAAATCATCGGCAGGGAGCGCGGGCGCGGGCCGCGCGGGAAGGCCGCGTCGATCGCGGCGAGCTCGGCAGACGAAAGCCGCAGCGCGCCGGCGCCGGCATTCTCGGCCGCGTGCTCGGGGTTGGAGGCTTTCGGGATCGCGAACAGCACCGGCAGGCGCGTGAGGAAGCGCAGCGCCACCTGCCGCGGCGTTGCGCCATGCGCGTCCGCGATCTGCTGCAGCAGGCGGCCGCCCGGCGTGCGCGGGCTCGGGAAGTCGTTATGCCCGAATGGCGAATAGGCGACCACCGCGACGCCCTGCCGCTCGCACCAGGGGATCACCGCGTGCTCGATCGCGCGTTCCTTCAGATGATAGAGCACCTGGTTGCAGGCGCACTGCCCGTCGGGCGTCACGCCCGAAAGTTCTTCCAGATCGTCGACGTCGAAGTTGCTGACGCCCCAGGACAGGATCTTGCCGTCGCGCTGCAGCCGGTCGAACGCGTCGACGGTCTCCTCCAGCGGGATCGAGCCGCGCCAATGCAGCAGGTAGCAGTCGAGGCGGTCGGTGCCGAGCCGCGTCAGCGACCGCTCGCAGGCGGCGAGCGTGCCGGGCAGCGAGGCGTTGCTGGGCAGCACCTTGGAGACGAGAAACACCTCCTCGCGGCGCCCCGCGATCGCTTCGCCGACGACCAGCTCGGCATCGCCGTACATTTCGGCGGTGTCGATATGGTTCATGCCGAGATCGAGCCCGGTGCGCAGCGCCGCCACCGCGCGCGCCTGGTCGCCGTGGTCGATGTACCAGGTGCCCTGACCGATCACGCTGACCGGGCGCTGCGTGTACCCAAACGGGCGACGTTCCATGCGGCTCATGGCTCTCTCCTTGTGACCGGCTGCCGCCATACGGGAATTGCGTCGCCGGCGCCTTGGCGCCAATCAGATTATTGGTGCGGCAGCGAAAGCGCCGCGATCAAAATACTCGCCGCCACAAGTTTGACTCACCACAACAATACGCGGCAAATGCCTGCGGCACACGCAACCTTGTTCGTATTGCGAAATCGGAGCTGACGAGCATGACGCGGCCGAGCGACGTGAAGGTGCGCGAAGGCACGACGCCCGGCACCGCCTATGCGGGCTTCGAGGTTGGCCGCAAGATGCAGCCCGTGCGCTTCACCATCACGCCCGACATCGTCGCCGAATATGCCCGCGCGGTCGAAGCCGAGCCCGACAAGTATAAGGTCGGCGGCCGCAGCGCGGCGCCGCCGCACGTGCTCTACGTCTACATGACGGCGGTGGTGTACCGCACCTATCCGCCGATCCAGGGTATCGTGATGGCGGAAGCCGACTTCCGCTGGCACCACCCGATCTTCGCCGACGAGGACACCGAAGTGGTGGCGAGCGGCGAGATCGCCGAGAAGTTCGAGAAGCGCGGCCGCCGCTACATCCGCTGGCGCGGCGAGTTCCATCGCGCCGACGGCACGCGGCTGGCGACGCTGGTGAACACCTTCCACGTTCCGGAGTGAGCACGATGCAGCGCACGATCTCGATCACGCAGGAGAAGATCGACCGCTACGGCGACATCAATGGCGATTACGACATCGTGCACTACGATCACGACTATGCAGTGAAGCGCGGCTTCCGCGGCACGCTGGTGCATGGCCCGCACCTCTCCGGCTTCGCCGCCAATCTCGCGTTCGAGAAGTACGGCGAGGACTGGCTCCGGCGTGGCCGCCTCCACACCAAATGGATCGCGCCGGTCTGCCCCGGCGATGAGCTCGTCGTCGACATCGCCGACGACGGCACGGTCGCCGAGATGGTCGACGGCCAGCCCGTGGTGGTCGGCCGCGCCACGCTCGAACCGAAAGCGTGAGTCCTCCGATGGCGCCGCAGCCGCAGCTGTTCTTCGAGGACATCGCGGTCGGCACGCGGTTTTCCGCCAAGCCGCACCGGCTGAGCACGGAGGACTTCAACGCGTTCGCGCAGCTCACCGGCGACGCGCACCCGATCCATTATGACGCCGCGTTCGCCGCCACTACGATCTTCAAGCGGCCAGTCGCGCACGGGCTGCTGCTCACCGGCTTCATGGCGCTCGGCGCCACCGACTTCTCGGAGCGCGTGCGCGAGTCGATGGTTGCCTTCGCGGGCCAGCAGACGAAGTTCCTCAAACCCGCATTCATCGACGACGTGATCGTGCCGGAGCACCAGGT
>DASWSO010000214.1:0-2916 GCA_036402635.1 Xanthobacteraceae bacterium | reverse complement strand
GCTCCGCACAGCACCGGGACCACGATGCCGAAACGGTCGGCGAGCCGCCCCATCAGCACGCCGCCGGTTGCGAACCCGACCATCACGAACGTATAGGGCAGCGAGGCGCCGGCCCGGTCGACCCCAAAGTCCGCCTGCACGGCCGGCAACGCCACCACGAACGACCACATGCCGACGCCGCCGATCGTGCTCAGCACGACCGCAAGGGCGAGGCGCAGCCAAGCGCGGCCGGAATCCACCTCGACCGGGGTAGCCGTTTCGACAGTCACGCGCGGCGTTTCCTGCGGCCTGCGCGGCAGCACCCGGCATGGCCGGTGAACCACTCGCCTTCTCGGCCGTTCATAGGGTTGTCGTTAGCCGTCCGGATTGGATACACAGCCTGCAGGGCTTGCACCACTTGGATTCGCAACAAAGGAAGGGAAATGCCGCGCTCCGCCGTCCCTGTCGTCTGTTCCGTCCTCGGCCTCGTGGCCGCGCTGCTCGTGGCCGAGGCCGCGCAAGCCGCCAACGAGTTCCCGCTCGCCGGCACCTATATGCAGAACCGCGTCTGCCGCGGCGACGGCAAGGACCCGCGCGCCATGAAGGTCACGATCACCGACGCGGACATCACCTATTCGGGCGGGGTGTGCTCGATCAGCGACAAGCGGGTGCAGTCCGGAGAGGTGCAGCTGCGGGCGACCTGCAAGCAGCGCAACGGCAACGTGCTGTCCGGAGACGTCAAGTTCACCATGAACGACGGGCAGACGGTCGAGATGATCGACCAGGACAAGAACTACAAGGCGGTGCTGCACCGCTGCCCGGAATAGGCGATCTGCCACTCGTCAAGCCGTCATTCCGGGCCGGCGAAGCCGGTTCCGGAATGACGCGCCTCACGCCGACCGCAGCTCGTGGTGCTTCAGGGGCAGGCTGCGCACGCGCTTGCCGGTCGCCGCGAAGATCGCGTTGCAGAGCGCCGGCGCAAGCGGCGGCACCGGTGCTTCGCCGATCCCGCCCCAAGCGCCGCCGCTTGGCACCAGCACGGTCTCGATCCGCGGCATCTCGGCCATGCGCAGCATCTCGTAATCGTGGAAATTGCTCTGCTCCACTCCGCCGTCGCGGATCCCGATCTCGCCGAACAGCGCCGCCGTAAGCGCGTAAACGACCGCGCTCTGCGTCTGCAGCTCGATCGTCAGCGGATTGACCACGCGGCCGGGGTCGATCGCCGAGACGACGCGGTGCACCCGCACGCCGCCCTCGGTGACCGACGCTTCGACCACCTGCGCGCAGACGGTTCCGGATGCTTCGTTGATCGCGATCCCGCGGGACAGGCCGGGCCGGGGCTTCTCCCACTCGGCCGCGCGCGCCGCGGCGTCCAGCACCGCGAGTGCCCGCGGTGACGACTGCAGCAGGCCGCGGCGGAAGCCGTAAGGATCCTGGCCGGCCGCGTGGGCGAGCTCGTCGACGAAGCTCTCGCGGAAGAACGCATTCTGCGTGTGGTTGACGGCGCGCCAGAACCCGATCGGGACCGCGGCTTCGCGGAACGCCACCTCGACGCGGCGGTTCGGCATCGCGTAGAGCGCGTCCTCGCCAAAGCCCTCGACGAAATGCTTCTCGGCGGCGCCGCCCGGCAGGCCCGGCGACAGCGACGCCATGATCGACTGCCCGGCCAGCCGCACCTTCGTGGCGACCGGCGCGCCCCGCGCGTCCAGCGCCGCGCTCATGCGCGCCAGCACCATCGGGCGATAGAAGTCGTGGCGGATGTCCTCTTCGCGCGACCAGATCAGCTGCACCGGCCGGCCGACTTCCTTGGCCACCGCGATCGCCTGCTGCACGTAGTCCTGGGTGACGCCGCGCCGCCCGAAGCCGCCGCCGAGCACGGTGCGATGCACCACCACGTTCTCCGGCGCAACGCCGGCGGCGGAAGCCGCGATGGCCAGCGTCGCCTCGGCGTTCTGCGTCGGCGTCCACACCTCGACGCGGTCCGCCGTGACATGCGCCGTGCAGTTCTGCGGCTCCATGGTGGCGTGCGCCAGGAACGGCACCGCGTATTCGGCTTGCACGAGCGTCGCAGCGTGCTCGAACGCCGGGTCGACGTCGCCGTCCTCGAACGCGACCTCGGCGTCCTCGGCCGTGAGCGCCTGCCGCAATAAATCCTGGATCTCGGCTGTGGCTAGCGATGCGGCCTCGCCATGGTCCCACACGATCGGAAGCGCCTCGAGCGCACGCTGGGCCTGCCACCAGCTTTCGCCGACGACCGCGACCGCGTCCCGCAGGCGCACGACCCGCACGATCCCGTTGGTGCCCACGAGCTTGCTGTCGCCGACCGACTGCAGCGTGCCGCCGAACACCGGACACTGCGCGATCGCGGCGTACAGCATGCCGGGCATGCGCACGTCGATACCGTAGACCGCCTTGCCGCTCACCTTGTCGGCGACATCGAGCCGCCGCTGCGGCGTGCCGATCAGCCGCCAGTCCTTCGGGTCCTTCAGCTTCACGGCCGCAGGCCGGGGCATGCGGGCGGCGGCTTCGGCGATCTCGCCGAACCGCAGCGCGCGGCCGTTCGGACCGTGCACCACGCGGCCGGCGCCGGCGCGGCATTCGGACGTCGGCACATTCCAGCGGGCTGCGGCGGCCGCGACCAGCATTTCGCGCGCGGTGGCGCCGGCTTTGCGCAACGCTTCCTCCGACGCGCGCACCGAGCGGCTGTTGCCGGTCGAGAGGTCGCCCCAGGCGCGCTTGCGGCGCAGGCTCTCTTCCGCGCGCACGAATTCGGGCCTTACCTTGGCCCAGTCGCATTCCAGCTCTTCCGCCACCAGCATGGGCAGCGCCGTGGCGATCCCTTGCCCCACCTCGGCGCGCGCGATGCGGACGATAACGCTGTCGTCCGGCTGGATCACGATCCAGGCGGTCACTTCGCCGGAGGCCGCCGCCGCAGGC
>DASWSO010000213.1:0-6812 GCA_036402635.1 Xanthobacteraceae bacterium | reverse complement strand
GGGACCGCGCTGCTGATGCACGAGGTCGGCATGTCGATGGCGCTCGGCGCCTTCCTGGCCGGCGTGCTGCTCGCGGAATCGAACTACCGCCACGAGCTGGAAGCCGACCTCGAGCCGTTCCGCGGCCTGCTGCTGGCGCTGTTCTTCATGGGCGTCGGCATGAGCATCGATGTCGCGCTGGTGCGAGCGAACCTGTGGCTCGTGCTGGCGGCAGCGATCGCCATCACGCTGTTGAAGGCGGCGATCGTCGCGATCCTGTTCCGTGCCACCTGTGCGCGCCGCGAGGATGCCGTGCGCGCCGGCTCGGTGCTCACGGCGGCCGGCGAGTTCGCCTTCGTGCTGCTGCCGCTCGGTGGCGCGCTCGGGGTGCTCTCGCCCGCGCAAGCGAGCCTGCTCACCGCAGTAGCGGCGGTAACCATGCTGCTGAGCACCCCGACGGCGGCGCTCACCGACCTGCTGTTGCGGCGCTTCACGCCGGCGGCGGAAGCCGAGCCCGACAACTTCGACGGGGTGCGCGGCACCGTGCTGATGATTGGCTTCGGCCGCTTCGGCCAGGTGGTGTCGCAATGCCTGCTGGCCGAAGGGATCGACGTTACCATCATCGACAACAACGCCGCTCGCATCGAGAACGCCGGCAAGTTCGGGTTCAAGATCTACTACGGCGACGGAACCCGGCTCGACGTGCTGCGCGCCGCCGGCGCGGAGCAGGCGCGGCTGATCGCGGTCTGCGTCGACGACCGCGCCGCCGCCATCCGCATCACCGACCTGGTGCGCTCGGAGTTCGACGGAACCCAGCTGTACGTACGCTCCTACGATCGTCCGCACGCGCTCGAGCTGATCGCGCACGGCGTCGATTATGAGATCCGGGAGACGGTGGAGTCGGCGATCACCTTCGGACGTGACGCGCTGATCGGGCTCGGGCTCGATCCGCAGCGGGCGCGCGAGACCGCGGTCGACGTCCGCCGCCGCGACCGCGAGCGCTTGGCGCTGCAGCGCGCCGAAGGGCTCTATGGCGGGATCGACATGCTGCATACAAGGCCGGTGCAGCCGACGCCGCTGGTGAAGCCGCGGCGGCAGACCCGCGCGCTCAACCCGGAAGCCGGCGACATCATCCGCGAATCCGAGTCGCGGCCGAGTTAGCGTTCAGGTGGACTATCATGCGCGGGCGAGCCGGCGTCGGCCCCGCCGGCGAGGCTCGACCCGCGCATCCGTCTAAAAAACCACCTCGCCGACTCTTTCGATCGGTGGCCGCGTCAAGCCGGGCAATGACGGCGGTGGCTCACGCAGACCACAGCAACAGCACGACCCCGAGCACCACCAGTGCTATCCCTGCCACTTCCCGCAGCGTGACCGGCTGGCGGAAGATCAGGCTCGACACGGCCTGCGCGAACAGGACCTCGACCAACCCCAGCGTGCGGACGCTGGCGGCGGTCGCGAGCGCGAACGCCATGAACCAGAGCTCCGACGCCAGCGCGCCCATGAAGCCGGCGAACAGCGACGGGCGCCACGCCCGCATGACGGCGATCAGCACGTGGCAGTCGCGGATCGCCAGATAAAGGCTGAGCAGCGCCGCCTGGATCACCAGCGCCACTGCTACGGTTGTGCTTGAGGCGACGAAGAACGTGGCAGTGTCCAGCGCACGGATGGCGCCGCGATATCCGATCGCGGAAAAGGCGAAAAGCCCGCCAGACGCGATGCCGAGCAGCGCCGGCCGCATGCCGGCGAACGAGGCGGCGCCGGGTTTCCACGACATCAGCATCACGCCCGCGGTCGCGATCAGGATCGCGGCAGCGAGTCCCGGCGTGACGCGGTCGCCAAGAAACACCAGGCCGAACAACGCCACCTGCACCGGCTCGGTCTTGGTATAGGCGATGGTGATGACGAACGAGCGTTCGCCCATGGCGGCGAGCATGAGTCCGGTCGCGACGATCTGCGACGACGCGCCCAGCAGGACCCACGGCCAGAATGCTGCGTTCAAGCGCGGCAACGCCTGACCGGTGATCAGCAGCACCGCGGCAAGCGCGATCAACGCGAACGGGAACCCGAACAGGAAGCGAACATGGGTGGCGCCGACGGTGCCGAGCGTGCCGGTCAACTCGCGCTGCATCGCATTGCGCGCGGTCTGCGCTGCCGCGGCCAGCACGGCGAAGATCGCCCACCACCACCCCGAATCCTGCATCGTCAGTTGCCGGTCGCCGGAAAGGCCGGCCGGGTGGCGGCGACCATGTAGTTGACGTCCATGTCGGCCGAGAGCCGCCAGGCGCCGGAGACGAGGTCATAGACCACTCCGGTCTCGTCCCGAACGGCGACGCCGGCGCGGGTGAGCGCGCTCTCCAGCTCCTCGCCGGTGACCAGCTTGTCCCAGCTGTGGGTGCCGCGCGGCAGCCAGCCCAGCAGGTATTCGGCCGCGACGATCGCCAGCGCGAAGCTCTTGAGGGTGCGGTTGATGGTGGCGAACACCGCGAGACCACCCGGCTTCACCATCTCGCCGGCGCGGCGGACGAACAGGTCCACGTCGGCGACGTGCTCGACCACCTCCATGGCGAGCACGATGTCGAAGCGCTCGCCGGCGTCGGCCAGCGCCTCCGCGGTGGTGGCGCGGTAGTCGATCGAGAGGCCGGAAGCCTCCGCATGCCGGCGGGCGGCCTCGATATTGGCCGCGGCCGGATCGATCCCCACCACCTCGCCCCCCATGCGGGCCAGCGGCTCGCTCAAAATGCCGCCGCCGCAGCCGATATCGAGCACCCGCAGGCCGGCGAGCGCGTCCAGCCGCCGGGAATCGCGTCCGAATACCGCCAGCGCCTGGTCGCGGATGTATTTCAGCCGCACCGGGTTGAGCCGGTGCAGCATGCGCATCTCGCCGGCCTCATCCCACCAGCGGCCGGCCAGCCCGGCGAACTGGGCGACCTCGCGCGGATCCACGGTCGAAGCCGCTGCGGGCCTGTCCTGAATTGCCATAGGCGGCTGCGTCCTGAAAATCGCCCGACCCTAGCCCGCCGCGCGGAGTCGTGTCGATGCGAGCGGGCCCGCCCGCCTTGCGCAGATCGCAACCCTGCGCCGCCTCGACAACCAGTCTCGAATTCCTCTAAATACAGCCTGCAGGGCTGGTTTCCGAGTTCAATGATCTACGAGAGCTACTTCGCCGACGCGGTGGCGCGGCTGCATGGCGAGCACCGCTACCGCGTGTTTGCCGACCTGGCGCGGATCGCCGGGCGGTTTCCGCATGCCCGCTGGCATGCGCCGGAGGGCGCCCGCGAGGTCGTGATCTGGTGCTCCAACGACTACCTCGGCATGGGCCAGCACCCGAAGGTCATCGACGCCATGGTGCAGACGGCGCGCCATATGGGCACCGGCGCCGGCGGCACCCGCAACATCTCCGGCACCAACCATCCGCTGTGCGAGCTGGAGGCTGAGATCGCCGACTTGCACGGCAAGCCGGCGGCGCTCGTTTTCACCTCCGGCTATGTCTCGAATGAGAGCGGCATCGCCACCATCGCCAAGCTGCTTCCAGACTGCCTGATCCTCTCCGACGCCCTCAACCACAACTCGATGATCGAGGGCGTGCGCCGCTCCGGCTGCGAGAAGGTGATCTTCCGTCACAACGACCTCGATCACCTGGAGCAGCTGTTGCGCGCCGCCGCACCCGGCCGGCCGAAGCTGATCGTGTTCGAGAGCGTCTATTCGATGGACGGCGACATTGCCCCGATCGGGGCGATCTGCGATCTGGCCGAGCGCTACGGCGCCATGACCTATCTCGACGAGGTGCATGCGGTCGGCATGTACGGGCCGCGCGGTGGCGGCATCGCCGAGCGCGACGGCGTGATGGCGCGGGTCGACGTGATCGAAGGCACGCTGGCGAAGGCGTTCGGCTGCCTCGGCGGCTACATCGCCGGCACCGTCGCGCTGGTCGATGCGTTGCGCTCCTACGCGCCCGGCTTCATCTTCACCACCGCGCTGCCGCCGGCGATCTGCGCCGCCGCCGCGGTGTCGATCCGCCACCTGAAGGCTTCGCAGGCCGAGCGCCTGATCCACCAGCAGCGGGTCGCCCGCACCAAGCTGGTGCTCTCCGAGGCCGGCCTGCCGGTGATCCCGACCAACACCCACATCGTGCCGGTGCTGGTCGCCGATCCGGAACTCTGCAAGGCGGCGAGCGACCTGCTGCTCGCCGAGCACGGAATCTACATCCAGCCGATCAACTACCCGACGGTGCCGCGCGGCACCGAGCGGCTGCGCATCACGCCGAGCCCCTTCCACGACGACGCGCTGCTCGGCCGGCTGGCGAGCGCGATGTTGGACGTATGGGAGAAGCTCCGGCTACCGCTGGTGCACCGCGCCGTCGCGGCGGAGTAGTAGAACCACCTACTGCGCCAGATCCACCTCGTGGAACTGCTGGCGGCCGAGCGGGTCCATGCGGAAGCCGCTGACCCCTTTGCGCGTCGCCATGAACACCACCGAATGGGCGATCGGCACCCACGGCGCCTCCCGCTTGGCGATCTCCTGCGCCTCGCGGTAGAGCCGCTCGCGTTCGGCTTGGTCGCCCGTCGCCTTGGCGCGCGTCACCAGTACCTCGTAGTTCGGATCGCACCACTTGGCGATGTTGCTGCCGCCGCTGCGCGCGGCCGCGCAGCCGAGCAGCATGCGCAAGAAATTGTCCGGATCGCCGTTGTCGCCGGTCCAGCCGTAGAGGCCGAGCGAATGCTCGCCGGCCTGCAGCCGCGCGCGGTACCGGCTCCATTCCTCGCTCATCAGCCGGGTGCGGATGCCGACGCGCGCGAGGTCCGCCTGGATCATGTCGGCGACCCGCTTGGCGTTCGGGATGTAGGGGCGGCTCACCGGCATGTACCAGAGATCGAATTCGAGATTTTCCGCGACGCCCGCATCGATCAGCAGGCGATGCGCCTGCGCCGGATCGTACGGATAGTCCTTCACGCCGTCGTTGTAGGACCACAGGGTCGGCGGCACCGGGTTCTTCGCCGCGGTGCCGGCGCCCTGATACACGGCAGTGATGATCGCGCTCTTGTCGATCGCCATGTTGATGGCGCGACGCACGCGCGCATCGTCGAGCGGCGGCCGCGTCGTGTTTATGCCGAGGTAGCCGACATTGAGCCCCTCCTGCTGCAGCAGCACCAGGTCCGGATTGGTCTTGATGGATTCCGCGTCTTCCGGATTGGGAAACGCCATGATGTGGCACTCGCCCGCCTTCAGCTTGGTCAGCCGCACGATCGGGTTCGGCGTGATCGAGTAGATCAGCACGTCCGCCTTCGGCGGTCCGGCCCAATGTTCGGCGAACGCGCGGTAGCGCAGCGAGGTGTCGCGCTGGTACGCGACGAAGGCGAACGGGCCGGTACCGATCGGCTCCTGGTCGATCTTCTCCGGCGTGCCGGCGCGCAGCGTGGCGGCGGCGTATTCGGCCGACTGTATCGATGCGAACGGCATCGCCAGATTGGCGAGGAACGGCGCTTCCGCCCGCGTCAGCGTGAAGCGCACAGTTCGGGCATCGACCTTCTCGACCGCCTTGAGCAGGTCGGGCATCTCCATGTCCTTGAAGTAGTCGAAGCCGACCTTGGCGATGCGGTGGAACGGATGATCCTCCTTCCATTGCCGCATCATCGAGAAGATCACGTCGTCGGCGCTGAACTCGCGGGTCGGTGTGAAGGTCCGGCTGGCATGGAATTTCACGCCGGCGCGGAGCTTGAACGTGTAGGCGAGCCCGTCGTCGGAGACGGTCCAGGATTCCGCGAGACCGGGCGCGATCTGCGTGCTGCCGGGCGCGAACTCCACCAGATTGTTGAACATCGGCCGCGCCGCGTTCATGCCGGTCGTGGTGGTGACCAGCTGCGGGTTGAGCGCCTCCGGGCTTCCTTCAGAGCAGAACACCAGCGTCTTGCCGGCGGCGGGCGACACGGTGAGCGCAAGCGTCGCGATCAGCGCCAGAAGCGGTCGGGCATGCATCGGGGAACCAGCGGGTTTGCTTGATGGATCAGCGCGCCAGGGCGTGCCGCGCAGGAGCCGCCTGTGCGATCTCGGCGATCAGCTTGTTGATCAGCGCATTGCCGAACGACTTGAAGTCCTCCGCCACCATCACGAACGCACCGGCCCCGCCGATCACGTTGTCCCGGTAGTAGTTCGGCAGCCCGCCGGGCGGATGCGTGTGATCCGGATTCCACGACAGCGGGCGCTCGCTCAGGATCACCAGGCCGTTGATGGTGATGTCTTTGGCGAGCGCGTCGTCGCGCGCGCCGCGCACGTCGCGGCCGCTGTTGTTGGTGCCGTCGCCGGACACGTCGATGGTGCGCCGGCTCGACTCGTACGGCGCCCGCTCCAGCTGCGCCACCGAGAAATCGATCCCCGCGCTGATCGAGGTGCGCTCGGCGAACGAGCGCGGCGCCTCGATCAGCCGATCGCCGAACTGCTGGGCGGTCTCAGCATCCTTGATCATTGTCCAGTCGATCACGACGCGCTGTGCCAGCGCGCCCGACCACTCGACGAAACACACCGCGATGCGGCCGGCTTTGCCGGAGCGGATCGCCTCCAGCACACGCGGATTGCCGAACGCCGCCGCATAGCCGTCGCGCTGCAGCTGGAACTTGACGGCGTCGACGCTGCGGGAAACGTCGGCGGCGAGCACGAGCAGGAGGTCGACGGCTTCGGCGGCGCGCGCCGCCGTCAACGAGACCGCCAGCAGTGCAGCCGCCAGCAGCCCGCATCGCAGTGCTCGGAACATCGCCCGCACCTCGTCCCAGTCGCGCCCGTCCGGCCGTCACCTTACCAGCCCCGCCGCAGCCCCGGAACCCACGCCGACGCCGGCATCC
>DASWSO010000212.1:0-13553 GCA_036402635.1 Xanthobacteraceae bacterium | reverse complement strand
GTAGGGGTTCTGATCGCGCCACGTCAGCATCAGGGCTTCGAAATCGGGATCGCTCCGCTCCGGAAGCGTGATCCGGATCGACACCAGCAAGTCGCCGGGCCCCGATTTGGTCGCCAGCCCTTTGCCCTTCAGCCGAAACGTACGACCGCCGTTGCTGCGCGGCGGAATGGCGAGATCGACGGCGCCGTCGAGCGTCGGGACGCGCACTTTCCCGCCCAGCACAGCCTCGTAGAGCGTGACCGGCACTTCCACGCGCAAGTGGGCGCCTTCCTGCTTGAAGCGCGAATCGGGGGCGACCCGCACCGTCACCAGCGCGTCGCCGGCATGCGCCGGGCTCGAACCGGGCCAACCCTGGCCCTTCAGCCGGATTTGCTGCCCATCGCTCAGCCCGGCCGGAACCTTCACCTCCAGGTGCTTACCGGTGGGCAGCTGGACGCGCCGCTGCGTCCCGCGGGTGGCTTCGGCGAGCGTGATCGTCACCTCCACGGCAGCATCGCGGCCAGCGGTCGCGGTGCCGAAGTCCTCGCCGGCGGCCTGGCCGAAGTCGACGCGGGCTGCATTGCCGCCGCCCCGGCCCATGCGGCCGAACACACTGCTGAGGACGTCCTCGAAGCCGAACCCGCCCGCCGCGCCTCCGGCGGCGCCGCGCTGGAACCCCTCCGGTCCGAAGCTGAAGCTCTCGAAACCCGGACCACCCGGCGCGCGCCGCGCACGCGCTTGCGATCCGCCGCCGAATCCCTCGAAGCCCTGGAAGCGCGGCTTGCCTTCGGCGTCGATGGCGCCGCTGTCGAACGCCTTTCGCTTGTCGTCGTCGCCGACGATCTCGTAGGCGCTGTTGAGCTCGGCGAAACGCGCCGCCGCCTTCGGATCGGTCGTATTGGCGTCCGGGTGCAGCTTCTTCGCCAGCCTGCGGTAGGCCTTCTTGATGTCGGCGGCGCTCGCGCCTCGCTGCAACCCCAGCACCTCATAGGGGTCCCGCATGGTCTTCGGCTCCGGTCGTAAATCTTTGGGCGAGCGCCCGAATTGGTCAGCCGTAATGTGGGCCCGCGGCGCGGTGACCGCAACCGCGCCGTTGGTCGCGCGGCTCAGGTGCGCTGCAGGGGCCGCAGATCGCGCACGTCCCAGCCGCGGGCCTGCCGGCAAGCGCCGCCCCGGTACCAGGCTTCCTTCCCGCCATGCACATGGCTGGCGAGGAAATCGTGGCAAGTGGTGCCGTCCTTGTCGTACTCGGACGCGATCGGGGTAACGGTGCCGCGCGCGCCCGTATGGGGGTTCTCCCAGGGGGCGCTCGCGTCCTTGCGTCCGCGTCCGAACAGCTCGGAGGCGGCGGCCTTGGCATAGGCGAGATCGGTCTCGGATGCCGTCTTTGGGCTCGGCCGGGACGCGGTCGGAGTGATGGCTCCGGTTTTCACATCTCCCGGGTCCTGGATCGAGCCGAGCTGGAAGCTGCAGCCGCCGGCGCCCAGACCCAGCGCCGCGGCGAGGCCGATCGCGCAGAACCAGCCCAGCCGGGCGAATAGGCGCACGCGCGATCGCGGTTTATAACGGCACCCCGCGATCCTGACCCTGTCCGGCATTCCGCATGAATGACTCGAACCCGTTAACGCCCGGTAAGGAGTTGTCCGCCAGCGACTTCGGTGCCGCCGATGAGCCGCTCGGCCTGTTCACCGCCTGGTTGGAAGAGGCCAAGATCAGCGAACCGGCCGATGCGAACGCCATGACGGTCGCGACGGTCGACAGCACCGGCATGCCGAACGCCCGCATGGTGCTGCTGAAGGGGCTCGATAGGCGCGGTTTCGTGTTCTACACCAACCTCGAAAGCCGCAAGGGGCAGGAGCTGATCGGCAATCCCAAGGCCGCATTGCTGTTCCACTGGAAATCCCTGACCCGGCAGGTGCGCGTACGCGGCACGGTCGAGCGCGTCGCCGAGGCGGAGGCTGACGCCTACTTCGCCACCCGGCCGAAGCTCTCGCAGATCGGCGCCTGGGCGAGCCGCCAGTCGGCGCCGCTGGAAAGCCGGCTGGCGTTCGAGAAGGCGGTGGCGCTGCAGACCGCCAAATACGCCATCGGCGCGGTGCCGCGGCCGCCGTTCTGGTCCGGTTTCCGGGTGCTGCCGCTAGTGATCGAGTTTTGGCACGATCGCCCGTTCCGCCTGCACGACCGCGTCGAATACCGGCGGGAATTGCTCGATGGCGCGTGGAGCAAGACGCGGCTCTATCCGTGAGGTAAGGTCGCCGTCATCGCCATGATCAACACGCAATCTTCCAACCAGCCGCGCCGCACGCTGCTGCTCACAGGCGCGAGCCGGGGCATCGGCCATGCGACGGTGAAACGATTCTCCGCCGCCGGCTGGCGGGTCATCACCTGTTCGCGGCATGAATTCCCGGAGAATTGCCCGTGGGAAATGGGCCCCGAGGACCACATCCAGGTGGATTTGGGTGATCCGACCAACACGATGGAGGCGATCGAGGAGATCAAGCGCCGCCTGCCCGACGGCCAATTGAACGCGCTGGTGAACAACGCCGCCATCTCGCCGAAGGCCGAGGGCGGCGCGCGGCTGGGCTCGATCGACACCACGCTGGACGTCTGGCGGCAGGTCTTCCAGGTGAACTTCTTCGGCCCGATCATGCTGGCGCGCGGGCTGATCGAGGAGCTCAAGCGGGCGAAAGGCTCGGTGGTGAACGTCACCTCGATCGCGGGCTCGCGCGTGCACCCGTTCGCCGGCGCCGCCTACGCCACCTCGAAGGCGGCGCTGGCCTCGCTGACGCGCGAGATGGCCGCCGATTTCGGCCGCCAGGAGGTGCGGGTAAACTCGATCGCGCCCGGCGAGATCGACACCTCAATCCTGTCACCCGGGACCGAGAAGATCGTCGAGCAGATCCCGCTGCACCGCCTCGGCACGCCCGATGAGGTCGCCAAGGTGATCTATGTCCTGTGCACCGAGACCTCGTCCTACGTGAACGGCGCCGAGATTCACATCAACGGCGGCCAGCACGTCTGAACGGCGGGGCGGCCCGCCGGGTCACGCTGTGGCTCGCGCCGAGGCAAAGAAAAAGCCCGGAGCGTGTGGGCATCCACACTCCGGGCCTTGGAGGCGGGCTCCGAGGAGCCCGAGGTAAACTCTCAGCGCACCATCCGGGTGTCGTCGCGAACCGTGGCGCAGGCCGGATCGGCGGCCTTGCTGGGGGTGGCGCAAGTGGCGGCGCGGACGATCGGAGCCGCAACCTGCGTGGTCGCGGCGGTCCGGTTGGAGGCCTGGGCAAGCCCGATCAGCACGGCGATGGCGATCAAAGGCAGCGCGAAGAACCGTGGGGACAGCAAGAAGCGCGGCGAAAGGTTCAGCATCAAGACGCTCCCGTGCGGCTTATCTCGCCGCGTTGTTCTGAAGCTACCCGGCCCGGATTTCCGCCGAATGTCTTGGAATGTTTCTGGCGTGTTTCGTCCGGGCCACAGTCTGCGCGGGTCAGGTCCTGGCGGGAGTGAGCGGGCGCTCGAAAACCGGCAGATCGCCCTCGTTTTCGCCGACCGCGGTATCCTCAGTGAACTGCCGGACCTCCTCCTCGAGGTCGTTGAGGCCCTCGTAGCGGTCGGCATCGGTCCCGGGCTCGGGGTTGCCGGTGATTTCGCTGCGCGGCTGCCCGCCCGGATTGAGCGAGGCGACCTCGTCGGCATACAGGGTGCCGCGGCCGATCACCGCGTGATCGTCTTCCCGGCCGAGCGGCGTCTCCAGGATCGGCTCGTCCGAATCGGAGATCTCGGGCTCCTCGGCGTAGGGCTTCGTAGCCTCGACCACGGGCGGGGCTTTTTCTTTGCGATCCATGAGGTTCTCCGTTCAGAAGCTTTGCGAACCGGCGGCCTTCCGATCCCTTTGAAGGTCAAGCGGAAACGGCTCGCTGTGGTTCCACCCGCCGGGCGGCCGTGTAAGATGCGGGACGCGGCGCCGCCGTGCCGGGCGATCCGGCCGCCGCGGTCCTTGCTGCGCTCCACCCAACCCTGCCTTGCGCGATTGAAACAGCCGATGCGAGACGCCAAGCCGACCGCAAGCCAGGCCGCAGCACGGCTGGTCATCGCCGACGACCATCCGTTGTTCCGCGGCGCCCTGCGGGAGGCGATGAGCGGCTTGTTCGCGCCCGGTGCGATCGCCGAGGCAGGATCGTTCGAGGAGGTGGTGCAGGTGCTGGAGGCCGGCGGCGACGTCGATCTTGTTCTGCTCGACCTGTCGATGCCGGGGGTGCGCGGCTTTTCCGGCTTGATGTACCTGCGCGCTCAATATCCCGCAGTCCCGGTGGTGGTCGTGTCCGCGACCGAGGACCCTGCCGTGATCCGCCGCTGCATGCAGTTCGGCGCTTCGGGGTTCGTGCCGAAGACGCTCGGCATTGAGCAGATGCGCAACGCCATCCGTGGCGTGCTGGCAGGTGGGCTGTGGACGCCGCCCGACATCGTGCTCGACCAAGCCGGCGACAGCGGGACCAAGGAGCTGGTGGCGCGGCTCGCCTCGCTGACCCCGCAGCAGGTGCGGGTGCTGATGATGCTGTCCGAAGGTCTGCTCAACAAGCAGATCGCCTACGAGCTCAGCGTCTCGGAAGCGACCGTGAAGGCGCACGTCTCCGCGATCCTGCAGAAGCTCGGTGTCGATAGCCGCACCCAGGCGGTGATCGCGGCCGCCAAGATCGAAAGCGGCCACTGGCCGCAAGCGATCGCGGAAAACTGACCGGTTTATTCGGCTGCCATCGCGCGCCGGACCCGCCACTGCGCCAGGATGGCGCGCAACGCCGCCGGCTTGAGCGGCTTGTTGAGCACCCTGATGTGCTCGGCCCGGGCGGCTTCGCGCACTTCCGGACTGCGGTCGGCGGTGATCAGGATGGCCGGCAGATCGACACCGTGGCGCTCTCGGATGACCCGTATGGCGTCGATGCCGTTGCCGTGGTCGAGGTGATAGTCGATCAGCAGGCCCGTCAATGGGCCGTCCCCGCCCGTCACCGACGACAAGGCGGCGGCGAGATCGGCCGCCGCGATGACGTGACAGCCCCAGCCGCGCAGCAGCGTCTCCATGCCCTGCAAGACCGTCGGCTCGTTGTCGAGGCAGAGCACGGTCAGCTCGGAAAGCTGGCCGAGATCGAGCGGCCGCACCGGACCGGCTTCGGCCGCCGGGATCCCGGTCGCGAGCGGCACGTCGATCCAGAACGCGGAGCCGCGTCCGACGCTCGATTCCAGCCGCACCGGATGGTCCAGCACCTTCGCGATGCGCTCGACGATCGACAAGCCGAGGCCGAGCCCGCGCGCCACCCGCGCGCCCTGATCGAGCCGGTGGAATTCGCGGAAGATGGCGCGGCGCTGCGACTGCGGAATGCCGATGCCGGTGTCGTAGACGCCAATCCGGACGCCGTCACGGCGCCGGCGGCAACCGATCAGCACGCGCCCCTGCGGCGTGTATTTGAGCGCATTGGAGATGAGGTTCTGCAGCAGCCGCCGCAGCAGCCGCCGGTCGGAGCGCACCGCCAGCGCGCTTGCGGCGAAGCTCAGCGTGAGCTCCTTGCCGCGTGCCAGCGGCGCGAATTCCAGTTCCAGCTGGCGGAACAGGTCGGCGATAAGGAACGATGACAGTTCCGGCTTCATCGCGCCTGCATCGAGCCGCGAAATGTCGAGCAGTGCGCCGAGAATTTCTTCTACCGATTCCAGCGAGGCATCGACATTGGCGATCAGCGCGCTGTCCTCGTCGCCGCGCTGGCGTTCGATCAGGCTGGTGACGTAAAGCCGGGCGGCGTTGAGCGGCTGCAGGATATCGTGGCTCGCGGCAGCAAGGAAGCGCGTCTTCGACAGGTTAGCCTCATCGGCGGCCGCCTTGGCGCGCACCAGCTCTTCGGTGCGCTCGCGCACGCGACGCTCCAGCGTCTCGTTGGCACGCTCCAGCGCCTCGGCGGCCTCCACGCTGGACGTGATGTCGGTGAAGGTGGTGACGATACCGCCTTCCGGCATCTGGTTCACGCGGACCTCAACCACGAGGCCGCGCGCGTTGAACCGCTCGAGGAACGACGTGGTTCCTTCGGCATATTGCGGGATGCGCGCGCGCGCGAACTCGGCCGCCTCGATCGGCGGCATTCCGTCGGTCATGGCACTGGTGCTGAGCACTTCGTGCAGGGTCGCGCCGATGCGCACCAGTTCGCGCGGAACGTCGAGGATCTCACCGAAGCGGCGGTTCCAGCAGATCAGCTGCAAGTCGCGGTCGAACACGGCGATGCCCTGCCGCACGTGTTCAAGCGCGGTCTGCAGGATTTCGCGGTTGTAATGAATCGCAGCGTTGGATTCGTCGAGCAGCTTGAGCGCTGCCTCGGTCGACACCGTGCGCTTGCGCAACAGCAATGACAGAACGAGCCGCGAAGATGCAGCTCCGATCGCGGAGGCGAGCAGATGCTCGGCATGCCGCAGCAGATGGATGTCGGCCTCATGGTTCGGTGCAAGGCTCAGCCGCCGCATGGCGGCAAAGCCCTCGAACGAGGCGCGCGTGCGTTCCTGCCCGAGATAGCGCGCGACCGTCGCGAGCAGTTCCTCGACGCTCACGGAGGAGCGCCAGAGCCGGAAGCTTGGCGTGCTCGGGTCGAGGTCCGTCGGCACGAATAGGCTCGCCTGCACGCGCTCGATCGAGTTCGGGCTGCGGCTCAGCGAGACGGCGAAATAGGCCAGCAGGTTGAGCGAGAGGCTGCAGACGACGCCATGCACGAGCGGCGGCAGGTCGAGGCCGAGCAGCGCCTGCGGTCGCAGCAGCGCGATCTCGAACGGCCCCTGTGCCAGCACGATCGGGTCGAACAGACCGGCCGCAGTGAAACTCGGCAACAGCAGCGTGTAAGCCCAGGTCAGGATTCCTGCCGTCATCCCGGCGATGGCGCCGCGGGCCGTCGCGCGTCGCCAGATCAGCCCGATGAAGAAAGCCGGCGCCAGCTGCGCGATCGCGGCGAACGACAGAAGTCCAATCGAGGCGAGCTGCGCGTCAGCCGCAAAGCGGTAGTAGGTGTAGGCCATCAGCAGAATGCCGAAAATGGCGAGCCGCCGCACCCGCAGCAGCATGGTGCCGGCATCGACCTCGCTGTTCGCGGCCCCCAACGCGTCGCGCCGCTTCAGCACCAGCGGCATGACGAGATCGTTGGAGATCATGATGGCGATGGCGACGGATTCCACGATCACCATCGCGGTTGCGGCCGAGAGGCCCCCGATGAACGCAACCATCGTGAACAGGTCGGAGCCGGCAGCGAGCGGCAGCGCCAGCACGAACATGTCGCTGTCGATGTTCTTGACGGGAAACAGCATGACGCCGGCAAGCGCGATCGGCAGCACGAATACATTGATGAGCACGAGGTAGAGCGGAAACAGCCAGGCGGCGCGGCGGATCTCTGCTTCGGTATTGTTTTCGACCACCGTGACGTGGAACTGGCGTGGCAGCAGCACGATCGCGCAGGCCGACAGCGCCGTCATGATCAACCAGGTGCCGAGGCGTGGCTCGGGTGGCAGCATCGCGGCGGTTTCGGCCCGGTCCTTCGCGGCCGCGATCAGCGCCTCGGGACCGTCGAATATGTAGAAGACGACGAACATGCCGACAGCCAGGAAGGCGAACAGCTTGACCAGCGACTCGGTTGCGATTGCCAGCATCAGGCCTTGCTGGTGCTCGGTCGCATCGGTGTGGCGGGTGCCGAACAGCACTGCGAAGGCCGCCATCGAGAGCGCCACCAGCAGCGGCAGGTCGCCCAGCATGGGATGCGCGACGCCGCTGCGCAGCTCGGTCTGCGTCAGGATGGTGGAGAGCGAACTCGAAACCGCCTTAAGCTGCAGCGCGATATACGGAATGCTGCCGAGGATCGCGATCAGTGCGACGATCGCCGCCACCGCCTGGCTCTTGCCGTAACGCGCCGCGATGAAGTCGGCGATCGAGGTGATGTTGTGCGCCTTCGCAAGCCGCGTGATCTTCAGGATCAGCGGATAGCCGAGCCCGATCACCAGCATCGGCCCGATATAGATGGTGAGGAACTCCCAGCCGGTGCGCGAGGCGAGGCCGACCGAGCCGAAGAACGTCCAGGAGGTGCAGTAGATCGCCAGCGATAGCGGATAGATCAGCTTGCGGGCGGCGTGCCCGCGCCCCAGCCCCACCCGATCGCCATAGCTCGCGATCAGGAACAGCAGGCCGATATACGCCAAGGCGGCCGCAATGACCGTCCAATCCTGCAGCATGCGGGTCCCGGTTCGGCTCCGGCCATTTGCACAAGCGGTGCGTGCCCGGCAAATATGCTACATCAAGGCCGCGTCCAACACGATCATCAGTTCAGGCGGATTCGATCCGGAGGGGAGCGTGCCGATCTGCGAAGCGGATGCTTGGCGGCTGCAGTATTTCGAGCACGTCGCCTGTCCAGCCGACCTGATGATCCCGACGGAAGATTGCGACGCGTGGGATTGGAACCCGCGCCACCGCTGGATCTACGACAAGCTGCACGTCGCCGCGAGCCAGGGGCTGGTGGCGGGACCGCACGGCACCGCGCCGCCGGGTTTCCCGGTTTTCTCCAAGCCAATGATCAATCTCAAGGGGATGGGCGTCGGCAGCCGGGTGCTGCGCTCCGCCGCCGAGTACGACCGGCACTACGCGCCCGGGCATATGTGGATGCCGCTGCTGGAGGGCCCGCATGTGAGCTCGGATGTGGCGGTGGCTGACGGCCGGCCGCGCTGGTGGCGGCACGTGACCGGGGTCCCGGCCGGGGGCGGAACCTTCGACTACTGGGAAATCCATGCCGAACCCGATCCGGACCTTGAGCGCCGCTGCGGCGCCTGGATCGCGCGACATTTGCGCAGCTATACCGGGATGCTGAACCTCGAAACCATCGGCGGCACCATCATCGAGGCGCACCTGCGTTTCAGCGACCAGTGGCCGGACCTGTATGGCCCTGGCTGGGTGGACGCGATCGTGCGGCTCTATCGCGATGGCCGCTGGGAGTTCTCGGATGCTGACCGGCGGACCGGTTACAGCGTGGTCCTGTTCGGTCCGAAGCAGGGCGCCTACCAACTGCCGCCCGCCGAACTGGTCGAGGCCGTGCGCGAAATGCCGGGAGTCCGCAGCGTGCAGATTACCTTCGACCCGAACCGCGACCCCGAGCGGCACGCAATGCCGCCGGGCGGTTTTCGGCTTGCCGTCATCAATTGCGACGACCTGCAGGCCGGCACCGTCGCCCGGAGTCGTTTGAAGGCTTTCTTCCTGACCGAGGCGGCCGCTAAGCCCGCTGCGGTCGCCGCGGCTTAGCGGCCGGCGCATCCAGCAGCCGCATCAGGTCGGCGCTCTTCTGCGCCACCTGGTCCATCGTGCATTGCCGCGGCGCCTTGTCGGGCCGCCAGCGCAACAGCCCGGTGCCGTGGCGGAAGCGGCCGCCGGTGAAATGGTCGTAGCCGACCTCCACCACCAGTTCGGGCTTGAGCGGCTGCCACTCGGCCGAGCGCGCGGTCGACCAGCGGCTCGGGCCGCCGGGGGCGTTGCCGGTGAAGCCGGGCGGCGCGATCAGCGCCTCCAGCTTCTTGGTGAGGGCAGGGCGGTCCACCGCCTTGATGCTCGAGGTGAATCCGACGTGATGCAGCAGGCCGGCGTCATCGTAGAGCCCGAGCAGCAGAGAGCCGACCACCGGCTTGCCGGTGCCGTAGCGGAACCCGCCGACCACGCAATCGGCGCTGCGATAGTTCTTGATCTTTTGCATACCGGTGCGATTGCCGGACTGGTAGGGCAGATCGCGCCGCTTGGCGACGATGCCGTCGAGGGTCGCACCGACCTGCTCAAGCCAGAGCTTTGCATCAGCGAGCGACGCGGTGGCGGGCGACAGCCGCATGCGCGGGCTGCGGCGCATGTGGCGGGCAACGAAACGCTCGAGTTGCTGGCGCCGCTGGGCCAGCGGCAGCTCGGTGAGCGCCGCGCCGGTCTCGTCAGCAAGGAGATCGAAGGCGATGAACAGGCCCGGTGTCTCGCACGCCAGCCGCTGCACGCGGCTCGCAGCCGGGTGGATCCGCTGCAGCAGCGCGTCGAACGAGAACGCCCGGCCTTCCGGCACCACGATCTCCCCGTCGAGCACGAACGCATCCGGCGTCAGCGCAGCGGCCGCCTCGGCGATCTCAGGGAAATAGCGGGTGAGCGGCTGGCCGGATTTGGATTGCAGCGTGATCTCGTCGCCGTCGCGGAAGATCAGGCAGCGGAAACCGTCCCACTTCGGCTCGTACTGCCACTCCGGCCCCGCCGGAATTGCGTCGACCGAGAGCGCCTCCATGGGAGGCAGCGGCGGCTTCAGCACGAGCGACATCCGGCGTGAGCTGCTCTCGTTGGTCTGGACTGCCGCGCCCGGGACGCGGCAGCCGTTCTCGTAGTTTTGCGCGGAGGTGTCGTGCGGGTACTCAGAGGCCGGTGACCTCGCCGCTGACCACATCTCCGATCAGCTCCCAGCGTTCGCCGTTGAAACGCTGCAGCTGCATCTGCTCGATCGGATAATAGTCGGTCGGCGAAGTGTTGATCTTGATCCCCGGAAGCAGCACGCCGCTCTCGAAGTTCTTCAGGTTGGCGGCCTGTTTCATAACGTTCTCGCGGGTGAGCTCGTCGCCGCACTGCTTGAGCACCTGCACGAGCGTCTGCGCGACCGCGTAGCCGTAGACCGCGAAACTGGAGTTCTTGTCGCCATCCGGGAAATACTTGTCCATGAAAGCGGCCCACTCCTTCATGCCCGCGTCGTCCTTCCACTGCGGATCGTCCGCATCCTTCACGTAGTAGCTCGAATAGATGCCTTTCGCGTGCTCGAGGCCTGCCGGCTTCAGCACCGAGCCGACCGACTGCGACACGTTGTTGAGCAGGTGCACCGGCTTCCAGCCGATCTCGCCCGCCTTCTTGATCGCCTGCGCGGCAAACTTCGGCGTCGTGACGTTGAAGAAAACGTCAGCGCCGGAGGCTTTCAGGTTCACCATCTGCGAGTCGACGGTCGGATCCGAGGTTTCGTACGGCTGCTCGGAAATGATCATGGTCTTGGCCTTGTCGCCGAGGCCGTCTTTCAAACCTTTGACGTAATCCTTACCGTAGTCGTCATTCTGGTAGAGGATGCCGATCTTGCCGTTCGGGTGGTTGGCCAGGATGTACTTGGCATAGATGCGACCCTCGCTCTGATAGGTCGGCTGCCAGCCCATGGTCCACGGAAAGTTCTTCGGGTCGCCCCACTTGGTCGCGCCGGTCGCGACGAACAGCTGCGGCACCTTCTTGGTGTTCATGTATTTCTGCATGGCGGTGTTGGACGGCGTGCCGAGGCTCTGGAAAATCAGCAGCACCTCATCGCTTTCCACCAGCTTGCGAGCCTGCTCGACGGCCTTCGGCGGGCTGTAGGCATCGTCATAGGAGATGAAGTTGATCTTGCGGCCGTTCACGCCGCCGTCGGCATTCACCTTCTTGAAGTAAGCGTCGATGGTCTTGCCGATCAGGCCGTAGGCGGACGCCGGTCCGCTATATGGATTGATGTTGCCGACCTTGATCTCGGTGTCGCTCGCGCCCGGATCGTATTTCTTCTGCGCCAATGCCGGGCTCGCGCCGATCGCGAGCGCAAGCGCGATCGGCATGCACAGACGCCGTGCAAGATGCTTCATTACTTTCCTCCCTATAGCCGTCTCGCGATGTCGAGCGGCGCTGTTATGCCCCACTTGCGAGTTTCTCAGTTGCCCGCCTGCGATCTCAGCTGCCGCCGATCTCGCCATTGATCACCTCGCCGATGTTTTCCCAATTCTGCCCGTTGAAGCGGATCATCTGCAACTGCTCCAGCGGGAAGTAGTCGGTCGGAGAAGTGTTCACCAGGATGCCGGGTCGTACCATCTTGATCGGAAGGTTGCGGATGTTCGTGGCCTGCTTCATCACGTTCTCGCGCGTGAGGTTGTCGCCGCACTGCATGAGCACGTGCGCCAGCGTCTGCGCCAGACCGTAACCGGAGACGGTGGAGCTGTTCGCCTTGTCGCCGTCCGGATAATACTTGTCCATGAAGGCGGACCATTCCTGGAACTCGGGGTCGTCTTTCAGCGCCGGGTCGGTGGAGTCTTTCAGGTAACCGGCCGTGAGTATCCCGAGCGAGTTCTCCAGCCCGGCCGGGCGCAGCACGGCGCCGACCGAGGCGCCGACGTTGTTGGCGATGTGCAGCGGCTTCCAGCCGATCTCCGCGACCTTCTTGATGATCTGGGCGGAGAATTTCGGGGTGGCGATGTTGACCAGCACGTCCGCGCCGGTAGCCTTGGCGCTGACCACTTGCGAGTCGGGCGTGGTGTCGTTGATCTCGTACGGCGCCTCGGCGAGGATCTTCATGCGGCCGTTCAAGCCGTCCTTCAGGCCCTTGAGCAGGTCCTTGCCGTAGTCGTCGTTCTGGTAGATGACGGCGATCTTGCCGTCCGGCTTGTTCCGCAGAAGGTACTGCGCATAGACGCGCCCCTCGCTCTGGTAGTTGGGCTGCCAGCCCATCGTCCACGGGAAGTTCTTCGGGTCTCCAAACTTGGTGGCCCCGGTCGATACGAACAGCTGCGGTACCTTCTTCGCGTTCATGTATTTCTGGATTGCGGTATTGGTGGCGGTGCCAAGGCTGCTGAGAATCAACAAGACCTCGTCGCTCTCCACCAGCCGACGCGCCTGCTCGACCGTCTTCGGCGGACTGTAGCCGTCGTCGTAGCTGATATAGGTGATCTTGCGGCCGTTGATGCCGCCCTCGTCGTTGATCTTCTTGAAGTAGGCGGCCTGCGCGCGGCCGCTGACGCCGTAGGCGGAAGCCGGGCCGCTGTACGGCATGATGTTGCCGATGCGGATTTCCGTGTCGCTTGCGCCGGGATCGTACCTCTTCTGCGCCGTCGCCGGTGCGGCAAAGGCGAGGGTGGCGGCGACTGCGATGCAGAGGCAAGACGCTTTGGTCCTCATGGCTTCCTCCGTGTGAGACGCTTTTTCCCGTTCGCGCGGGTTAAGTACTCCTGCGGCCGATACGCCGCGTCATCCAAGTCTTGGCCAGCCGCGCCAATCCGGCGGCGCCGGACGGCATCACATAGATGACGACCAGCAGGATGATGCCATAAACCGCGCCCGCCAGTCCCTTGGAAATGTGCTCCGCCAGGTTCGGCACGAACAGCACGAACAGGCCGCCGACCAGGGCGCCCGGTATCGACCCCACGCCGCCGACCACCAGGCCGACGAACAAGGCGACCGCGAGCACGAAAGTGAAGCTGTCGGGCGCGACGAACTGGATCACGATCGCACTCAGCGCGCCGGCGATCCCCGTATAGGCGGCGCTGAGCCCGAAGGTCAGTGTCTTGTACAGCGAGATGTTGATGCCCATCGCGCGCGCCGCGATCGCATTGTCGCGGATCGCCACCAGCGCGCGCCCGGTGCGGCTGTTGAGCAGATTGAGCGCACAGATCGTCAGCACGATCCCAACCGCCAGCGTCACGTAGTAGAGCCACTGATCCGACGTCAGCGGCAGCCCGAACGGGGCGTCCGGCTTGATCAGTACGATGCCCTGCACGCCGCCGGTCCAGTGCTCGAT
>DASWSO010000211.1:0-3137 GCA_036402635.1 Xanthobacteraceae bacterium | reverse complement strand
GCGCGCGGGTGTTCGCCGGCGCGGATGCGATCCTTTCGGCCTGCCAGCGCGGCCATGAGGCGGCAACCATCGGGCAGAACGACATGTTCGGTGGGGCTCCCGATGCGCCGACCATCATGCTGCCGCAGATCGAACCCTGGCTGCCGGCCGAGCGGCTGCGGCGCGAATACGACGCCATCGGCTTCTTCCTGTCCGGGCATCCGCTCGACGATTACGCCACCGTGCTGAAGCGGCTGCGCGTGCAGTCGTGGGCGGAATTTTCCCGCGCGGTCAAGACCGGCGCCACCGCCGGCAAGGTTGCCGCCACCGTGGTGTCGCGGATGGAGCGGCGCACCAAGACCGGCAACAAGATGGGCATCATGGGTCTTTCGGATCCGACCGGCCATTTCGAGGCGGTGCTGTTTTCGGAAGGGTTGGCGCAGTATCGCGACGTGCTTGAGCCCGGCGCGGCCGTGCTGCTGCAGCTCGGGGCCGAGTTGCAGGGCGAGGATGTCCGCGCCCGCGTGCTGCACGCCGAGCCGCTCGACGCCGCCGCGGCGAAGACCCAGAAGGGCCTGCGGATATTCGTCCGCGATACAAAGCCGCTCGAATCGATCGCCAAGCGGCTGCAGACGCCGGTAGCGCCGCAGGGCGGGGCTGCTGGCGGTCCCCAGGCGAAACCGGCTCCCGCACTTGCCGGTGCGGCGGATGGCGACGTGTCGCTGGTGATGATGCTCGACCTCGAAACCGAGGTGGAAATGAAGCTTCCCGGCCGCTTCAAGGTATCGCCGCAGATCGCCGGCGCCATCAAGGCGGTGTCCGGCGTGGTGGACGTGCAGACGCTATAGCGGTGACCAGCGCGGGCGGCGATCGCGCGCCTCAAACGCAGTGCCTCATCCGCGACGCTTTTTTCTGTTCAAGCGATGTTCAGCTAGCCGGCCGTCCAATGCGTATCCCGGACTTGGAACCGTGAGCGGGCGGCAAACCATGCATGCGACCAGAACCTTTTCGATTGTCACGCTCTGCCTGATCCTGCTCGCGGGATTTCCGGGAGTTCTGGCTCCCGCTGCCGCGCAGCAGCAGGAAAAGCGTATCGCGCTCGTGCTCGGCAATGGCGCCTACGCCAAATCGCCGCTCGCCACCGCAGCCAACGACGCCGGCCTGATTGCGCAAACCTTGCAGGCGGCGGGTTTCGACGTGGTCGGAGCCCGTGATCTGGACGGCGACACGCTGCGCCGGAGTTTTCGCGACTTCATCCAGAAGGCCGAGGCATCGGGTCCCGGCACGGTCGCGATGGTGTACCTGGCCGGTTACGGCATGCAGCTCGCCGGCGAGAATTATTTCATCCCCGTCGACTCCGCGCTCGGCCGCGACGTCGACATCCCGATCGAAGGATTGCGGATCAGCGATTACGTCCGGCAGCTTGCATCATTGCCGCTGAAGGCCAGCATCGTCGTGCTGGACGCCGCGCGACAGCAGCCTTTCATCGCGGGCGGCCAGCCGATCGCGAGCGGTCTGGCGCTGGTCGAACCCGAGGCGCGCATGCTGGTCGCGTTCAACGCCGCGCCCGGCACGGTCGCGCCCAACGAGCCGGGGCCCTACGGCGCATACGCGCAATCGCTTGCCGAGATGATCCGCACCGGCGGGCTGCCGCTGCCGGAAGTGTTCAACCGCGTGCGGCTCCGCGTCAACGAAGCCAGCAAAGGCGCGCAGGTACCGTGGAACGCCGACAAGATCGATGCGCCGTTCATGTTCTTCGATCGCGCAACGGATGCACCCGCGCCTGCGCCCGCGGATCAGGCCGCCGCCGTCAGGAACAGGCCGATGCGCGAGCTCGGCGTGCGGGACGCTTATGCGGCGGCACTCGAGCGCGACACGATGCAGGGCTATGAGGATTTCCTGGTTGCCTATCCGGGCGATCCGCTGGCCAAAAGGGTGCGGGCGATCATCGCCGCGCGGCGCGAAGCCATCACCTGGCTTCGCAGCTACCGGGCCGACACGCCGCAGGCGTATTGGTCGTATCTGCGGCGCTATCCGCGCGGGCCGCACGCCAGCGACGCCCGCCGCCGCCTTGCGATTCTCACCGCGCCGCTTGAACCGCCGCCGGCCTTCGCGGTCATCGAATACGACGTGCCGCCGCCACCGCAGGAGGAAATCATCTATGTCGATCGCCCCGTGCTGATCCTCGGCGATCCTGAATTCGATTTTGTGCCGCCACCGCCGCCGCCGCTGTTCTTCCTGCCGCCGCCGCCGCCGGATTTCGTGATCCTGGCGCCGCCGCCGCCGCCGGTCGGGCTGTTCATCCTGCCGCAGCCGTTCTTTGTGCCGATCCCGGTCTACGTTCGGGCGCCGGTCTATGTCGCGCCGCCCCCGAACAACATCATTTTCACCAACATCCACAACACTACCGTCATCAACACCGTCATCAACCAGCCGCCGCAGCCGCCACCTGCCGCGCCGGCTGGCCGCGGCGATCCCGCTGCTCTGCCCAACGCGGCTGCTCCGCCGTCGGCGGCGAGGGGCGGAGCGGGGCCGGGTGTGCCCCCGGTCGGCGCCGGTCCGGCGCTGCCGGCCGCGGCCGCGCAAAAGGCCTCGCTGATCCAGCAGGGCAAACTGCCGGTGCCGCCGAGCGCCTCGATCAATCCTGCAATCAAGCCTGCCGCGCCGGGGGTATCGCCGGGGCAGCAAGCGCCAACCGCTCCGACGCCCGCCAATGTGCCCGCGAATGCGTTGCCTCCGGCCCCGCCGAAGGCCAATGCCCTGCCGGTCCCCGGCACGAAGGGAGCGCCGCCTGCACCGCCGAGCGCGCGCGGACCCGCTCCGGGCGTGCCCAATCCCAGCGCGAAAGGAGCCCCTGCAAATCAGCCAGCGCCGCCGCCTGCCGCGGCGACGCCCGGCGCACCCGGTGCGCCGGTAGCCGGCGCGCCCAAACCCCCGCTCACCAATGCGCCCGCACCGGTCGGCCAGCCCAAGGCTGGTGGTGCGGCCCAGGCGCCTGAGCCCAAGCCTGCGGCTCCGGAAGCGGCGCGAAGGCCGAACGCGGCTGCGCCGCCACCCCTACCGCCGCCGTCCGGGCCTGCGGCAGCACCGTCGAGGCCGATTCCGCAGGCCGCGCCGAAGCCTCCGGTCGAGCCGCCGGTCCGCCGCGCCGAGCCGCC
>DASWSO010000210.1:0-4934 GCA_036402635.1 Xanthobacteraceae bacterium | reverse complement strand
CCGGTTCCGCCTTGGCGTCGGTCTCGTACACGATCCCGAGGCCGGCCTCGCCGCGCGCTACCAGGCTCAAGGCGGCGCGTACGTTCTCGGCCATCGCGAGCCGCGGCTCCGCCACCTGCCACACACCAAGCCGCTCGAGCGCCGCCTTGGCGTAGCGCCCGGCCGGCACCGCGCGCACGTCACCGGTGACGACGCGGCCGCCGCCGGCGAGCGCCGCCAGATCGAAGCCGGGGCCGATGGCCACGGCGCCGAGCCTGGAGCCCTGCGGCGCGATCAGCACCAGCCGGTTGCCGAGCAGGTCGAAGCGGGTTTCCGCGCGAATGAGCTTCCGTTGCGCCGCATAATCCATCCAGTCGGTGTCGGCGGAGACGAAAACGTCGGCCGGCGCGCCCTGCTCGATCTGCCGCACCAGCGCGGAACTCGCCGCATAGCTCGCCACCACCTTCAGGTTCGACTTGGCGCGGTAGGCCGTATTGGCGTCGTCAAGCGCGTTCTTCAGCGACGCCGCCGCGAACACCGTCAGCGCCGTCGGCTGCGCGCGCGCGCCGGCGCAGGGCGCGAGCGCCGCGACGGCAGCGACGACGATCGACAGGAACGCGGACGGACGCATGGCGGCTCTCCGGACGAGCGACAGCCTGCGCGAAATCGCGCCGTCATGCTGCCGCGGTGAGAAGCGCCCAGGACCGTCGTTCTGGGTAAGACCGGTGCGCGCACGGCGCGCCGGCAGCCGCGATCCTAGCAACCCCGCGGCGTCCCCGCAAAGTGGCGGCCGGCCTCCACTTGTGCGCACAAAGACTTGAACCTTCGTCTATTTGTCACCCCTTTGCTTTTCTGTTTCAGTCCTGCGCGCTGAGGGGAACTGAACGCGCAGCAGCCCGAAAACGGCGCCGCAGACAAGATCAACACGGGGACGCTCCCGACGGAGACACGCATGAAGACTGTGATGGCTTTGCTGGCGGTGCTCGGCACCGCGGTTGCGGCACCGGCCTCGGCGCAAGTGTCAGACAATGTGGTGCGGATCGGCATCCTCAACGACCAGTCCGGCGTCTATGCCGACTTCGGCGGCAAGTGGTCGGTGGAAGCGGCGCGGATGGCGGCCGAGGATTTTGGCGGCAAGGTGCTGAATGCGCCCATCGAGATCGTCACCGCCGACCACCAGAACAAGCCCGACACCGCGCTCTCGGTCGCGCGCAAATGGTACGACGTCGACAATGTCGACGCGATCATGGAGCTGACCACCTCGTCGGTTGCGCTCGCCGTGCAGGACCTTTCGAAATCCAAGAAGAAGATCAACATCGTCACCGGCGCGGCGACGACGCGGCTGACCGGCGACCTCTGTTCGCCCTACGGCTTCCACTGGGCCTACGACACGCAGTCGCTCGCGGTCGGCACCGGCGGCTCGCTGGTCGAGCACGGCGGCGACAGCTGGTTCTTCCTCACCGCCGACTACCAGTTCGGCTATTCGCTGGAGGAGGACACCGGCAAATACGTGAAGCAGAAGGGCGGCAAGGTGCTTGGCGCCGTGCGCCATCCGCTCAACGCGCAGGACTTCTCCTCCTTCCTGCTGCAGGCGCAGGCCTCTAAGGCCAAGGTGGTCGGGCTCGCCAATGCCGGCCAGGACACCATCAACGCGGTCAAGCAGGCGTCCGAGTTCGGCATCGTCGCCGGCGGCCAGCGTCTCGCCGGCCTGCTGCTGACGCTCGCCGAGGTGCACGGGCTCGGCCTCAACGCCGCGCAGGGGCTAGTGCTCACCGAAGGCTACTATTGGGACCTCGACGAGGAGTCCCGCGAGTTCGCCGCAAAATTCCACAAGCGCACCGGGCGCATGCCCAACATGGTACAGGCCGGCACCTACTCGGCGGTGACGCAGTATCTCAAGGCGATCCAGGCGGCCGGCACCGACGAGACCGAGGCGGTGGCGAAGAGAATTCACGGCGGCAAGGTGGACGACTTCTTCGGCCGCGGCGGCACCGTCTATCCGAACGGCCGCATGGCGCACGAGATGTATCTGGCCGAGGTGAAGTCGCCGAAGGACAGCAAGCGCGACTGGGACTACTATAAGATCCTGGCAAAGATCCCGGCCGAGCAGGCATTCTTCAAGCCG
This sequence comes from Xanthobacteraceae bacterium, assembly GCA_036402635.1. Taxonomy (GTDB): domain Bacteria; phylum Pseudomonadota; class Alphaproteobacteria; order Rhizobiales; family Xanthobacteraceae; genus DASWSO01. The sequence goes on along the minus strand of DASWSO010000210.1, from coordinate 2,830 downwards.
GCAGAAAGCGGCTGTCCGCTGGTGAAGTAGCTCTTGCTTCCCCTCTCCCGCTTGCGGGAGAGGGTGGCGAGCAACGCAGTTGCGAGCCGGGTCAGGGCTATCGGACTGACGCGGCAGATGGCGCGCCCTCACCCGATTCCGAGCTGCGCTCCGAACCACTCTCTCCCGCAAGCGGGAGAGAGCAAGGCGGCCTTGACCGGACAGCGTTGGCTCACGAAGGATGAGCCGGGCGCCGGTAAAGGCGCGCCCGCAGCAGGTGTTCCCGCGTCATGCCGGACAATGCGCCGCTCGACGGCGAATACGACCATATCATCGTCGGTGCCGGCTCCGCCGGCTGCGTGCTGGCGAACCGGCTTTCCGCCGATCCGCGCTCGCGCGTGCTGATCCTGGAAGCCGGCGGGCGCGACAACTGGATCTGGTTCCACATTCCGGTCGGCTACCTGTTCGCGATCGGCAATCCCCGCGCTGACTGGTGCTTCAAGACCGAGCCGCAGGACGGGCTGAACGGGCGCGCGCTGAACTACCCGCGCGGCAAGGTGATCGGCGGCGGCTCCGCCATCAACGCGATGATCTACATGCGCGGCCAGGCCGCCGATTACGACCACTGGCGCCAGCTCGGCCTCTCCGGCTGGGGATGGAGCGACGTGCTGCCGTTCTTCAAACGGCACGAGGACCACTTCCTCGGCGCAAGCGACATGCACGCGGTCGGTGGCGAATGGCGCATCGAGGCGCCGCGCATCACCTGGGACCTCTTGGAGGCATGGCGCGCCGCCGCGGCGCAGGCCGGCATCGCGCCGGTGAACGACTTCAACTGCGGCGACAACGAGGGCTCGTGCTATTTCCATGTCAACCAGAAGCGCGGCCGCCGCTGGTCGGCAGCGCGCGGGTTTTTGAAGCCGGTGCTGAAGCGGCCGAACCTGCGGCTGGAAACCGGCTGCCTGGTGGAGGCGGTGCTGTTCGAGGGCAAGCGCGCCGTCGGCGTACGGTGGAGGCAGAACGGCGCGCTGCGCGAAGCGCGCTGCCGCGGCGAAGTCGTTCTCGCGGCCGGCGCGCTCGGCTCCGCGCAGGTGCTGCAACTCTCGGGCGTCGGCCCGGCCGGCGAGCTCGCCGAGCATGGCATTCCGGTCGTGCTGGACAAGCCCGGCGTCGGCAAGAACCTGCAGGATCACCTGCAGCTGCGCACCATCTTCAAGGTCAGCGGCATCAAGACGCTGAACGAGACCTACCATTCGCTGTGGCGGCGCGCCCATATGGGCTTCGACTACGCGCTGCGCCGGCGCGGGCCGCTGACTATGGCGCCGTCGCAGCTCGGCGCCTTCACGCGCTCCGACCCGGGCCGCGAACGCGCCAACATCCAGTTCCACATTCAGCCGCTATCGCTCGACAAGTTCGGCGACCCGCTGCACACCTTTCCAGCGCTCACCGTCAGCGTCTGCAACGTGCAGCCGGCGAGCCGCGGCTATGTCGCCTTGCGCTCGCGCGAGGCCGCGGATGCGCCGGTGATCCAGCCGCAATATCTTTCGGCCGATGAGGACCGGCGCGTTGCCGCGCACTCGATCCGCGCTGCGCGAAACATCATGGCGCAGCCGGCGCTGGCGCCCTACGCGCCGTCCGAATATTTGCCCGGCCCGCGGGTCGCGGACGACGACGAGGCGCTGATGCGCGCCGCCGGAGACATCGGCACGACCATCTTCCATCCGGTCGGCACCGCCAAGATGGGACTGCCGAGCGATGCGATGGCAGTCGTGGACGAGCGGCTGCGCGTGATCGGGCTGGAACGGCTGCGCGTCATCGACGCCTCGGTGATGCCGGTGATCACCTCCGGCAACACCAATGCGCCCACCATGATGATCGCCGAGAAGGGCGCCGCCATGCTGCGCGAGGATGCCGGGTAACCGGCAGCCGTCATCGCGAGGAGCGCGAGCGACGAAGCAATCCAGAAGCCACAAGCAAGGCTGGATTGCTTCGCTGCGCTCGCAATGACGACGCGGCAACTTACGGCGCCATCAGCACCTGGCGGCAGGCCGGCGGCAGCGCCGAGAGCTTCATCTGCCGCTGCGGGACGGAGGCAGGCTTCTTCGGCTTGCGCACCGCCTCGCTGAACCACCAGGCGAGGTCGGAGCCGCACCCCTCGCCCTCCGGCACCGCCGGCTGGCCGGTGCAGTCGGCGCTGTCGTTCGGGCAGCGCATGCGCACGTGGAAATGATAGTAGTGCCCGTAATACGGCCGCACCTTGTGCAGCCAGCCGCGGTCGACCGAGCCGGCCTCGCGGCATAGCGCCTTCTTGATCGCCGCATTGACGAAGATGCGCTCCACGTCGGGATCCTGCGCGGCGGCCTTGATGATCGCGCCATGCTGCGGCGTCCACACCTGCGGATCGACGTCGGTCCATTCGCCGTTGACCACATTGGTCGCCTGCAGCGATTCGCGCTCTTCCGTGCTCAGCCGGTTCTCCGGCATCGGCGTCAGCCAGATGTCGGCGTCCAGCCCGATCTGGTGGCTGGCATGGCCGGTCAGCATCGGCCCGCCGCGCGGCTGCGCCAGATCGCCGACCAATAGCCCGCGCCAGCCCACCTTCGGCGCCTCGGCCGCGAGCTTTTCGAGATAGCCGATCAACTTCGGGTGGCCCCAGTTGCGGTTGCGCGAGAGCCGCATCACCTGCCAGGTCTCGCCGTTGATCGGCAACGCAGTCGCGCCGGCGAGGCAGCCCTTGGCGTAGAAGCCGATGGCGCGCGCCTGCAGGTCGGCGGGCGCCGTCTGCGCGCCGAACAGTTCCTTGGCGACGGCGTCCGACTTCGGCGGCTCAGGCTCGCCGGCGCGGCACGGTACG
>DASWSO010000209.1:0-8604 GCA_036402635.1 Xanthobacteraceae bacterium | reverse complement strand
ATCGCCGACATCATGGTCAATGGCGCCTCGCACGTCTTCATCGAAGTGGCCGGCAAGAACCAGAAGACCGGCATCCGGTTCCGCGACAATCAGCAGCTGCTCAACGTCTGCCAGCGCATCGTCAGCCAGGTCGGGCGACGGGTCGACGAATCCTCGCCGATCTGCGACGCGCGCCTGCCGGACGGCTCGCGCGTCAACGTGATCGTGCCGCCGCTCGCCATCGACGGCCCGACCCTCACCATCCGTAAGTTCAAGCGCGACAAGCTCACGCTCGAGCAGCTCGTGCGCTTCGGCTCGATCTCGCCGGAAGGCGGGGAGGTCCTGAAGGTGATCGGCCGCAGCCGCATCAACACCATCATTTCGGGCGGCACCGGCTCGGGCAAGACGACGCTGCTCAACTGCCTGACGCGCTACATCGACGAGGACGAGCGCATCATCACCTGCGAGGATGCCGCCGAGCTGCAGTTGCAGCAGCCGCATGTGGTCCGCCTGGAGACACGGCCGCCGAACCTCGAGGGCGAGGGGCAGGTGACCATGCGCGACCTGGTGCGCAACTGCCTGCGTATGCGCCCGGAACGCATCATCGTCGGCGAAGTGCGCGGACCCGAGGCCTTCGACCTGCTGCAGGCCATGAACACCGGCCACGACGGCTCGATGGGAACGCTGCACGCCAACAATCCGCGCGAAGGGCTGTCGCGTCTCGAGTCGATGATCACGATGGGCGGGTTCTCCCTCCCTTCCAAGACCATCCGCGAGATGATCGTCGCCTCGGTCGACGTGATCGTGCAGGCCGCGCGCTTGCGCGACGGTTCGCGCCGCATCACCCACATCACCGAAGTGGTCGGGATGGAGGGCGACGTCATCGTCACCCAGGACATCTTCGTGTTCGACATCGTCGGCGAAGACGCCAACGGACGGCTGATCGGCCAGCATCGCTCCACCGGCATCGGCCGTCCCCGCTTCTGGGACCGGGCGCGCTATTACGGCGAGGAGCAGCGGCTCGCCGCGGCGCTCGACGCGGCCGAGACACCGGCGCCGGGTCAGGGCTGAGGCAGCCGCCATGCCGATCGAGACACTCGCGCTGTTTTTCCTCGCCACCGTCGCGGCCGGCGGCGTCGCCTGGGTATTCCTCTATCCCATGCTCTCGGGCGAGCGGCAGGTGGAGCGACGCAAGGAGAACGTCGCCAAGCCGGAGCGCACGTCGCGCACCGCCGCGGCGGCGCGCAACAGTCCGAAAGTGCGGCGCGAGCAGGTCGAAGAAAGCCTGAGGGATCTGGAGGAGCGCCAGAAGAAGGCGAAGAGCCCGCCGCTCGGCGTGCGCATCTCGCAGGCCGGCCTGGATTGGTCGAAGCAGAAGTTCTACGTCATCAGCGGCGTGCTCGGGGTGGTGGCGTTCGCGCTTGCGTTCCTGTTCGGCGGCTGGCTGCCGGCGATCGGATTCGGCTTCGCGGCCGGTTTCGGCCTGCCGCGTTGGCTGCTGGCGTTCCTCAAGAAGCGCCGCGAGAATCGCTTTCTCAACGTGTTTCCCGATGCGGTCGACGTCATCGTGCGCGGCATCAAGGCCGGATTGCCGCTGCTCGATTGCCTGAAGATGATCGCCACCGAAGCGTCCGAGCCGGTGCGCAGCGAGTTCCGCGCCATCATCGAGACGCAGACGATCGGCCTGCCGCTCGGCGAAGCCTGCGTCAAGCTCTATGAGCGGGTGCCGCTGCCGGAAGCGAACTTCTTCGGGATCGTGATCTCGATCCAGCAGAAGGCCGGCGGCAACCTCTCCGAGGCGCTCGGCAACCTCTCGCGGGTGCTGCGCGAGCGCAAGAAGATGAAGGCGAAGATCAACGCGATGTCGATGGAGGCGAAGGCGTCCGCCATGATCATCGCGGCGCTGCCGATCTGCGTCATGCTGCTGGTCTACATCACCAGCCCGACCTACATCGCGCTGCTTTGGACCGAGCCGCTCGGCCGCATGATGCTCGCCTGCAGCGCGATCTGGATGAGCATGGGCGTGTTCGTCATGAAGAAGATGATCAATTTCGATTTCTAGGCGTGGGTCATGGTCGAGCTGTTCATCGAGAAGATGCATGATACGCGCTTCCTGGCGATGCTGTTCGCCGCGATCGGCGCGATTGCCACCGTGATGACGCTGGCGATGCCGCTGTTTGCCGGCGACAACCTCAACAAGCGCCTGAAGACCGTCGCCATCGAGCGCGAGAAGATCCGCCAGCGCGAGCGCGAGCGGCTGGCGCGCGGCGAGAAGGTGAACCTGCGCGCCTCCCCCAAGCAGTACATGAAGACGGTGGTGGAGCAGTTCAACCTGAACAAGTGGGTCGGCCAGGAGGCGGCGCGCGAGAAGCTGCTGCAGGCCGGATACCGCGGCCAGGCGCCGTATGTCGGCTATCTGTTCTTCCGCATGATCACGCCGATCGTCACGCTGGTGCTGACGCTCGTCTACGTGTTCGTCATCGTCGAGTTCGACCAGCCGCCGGTGATGAAGGTCGGCATTGCGCTCATCGGCGCCTATATCGGCATGCAGCTGCCGTATCTGTTCCTGAAGAACCTGATTTCGCGCCGGCAGCTCTCGATCCGCCGCGCCTTCCCGGACTCGCTCGATCTGCTGCTGATCTGCGTGGAATCCGGCATGTCGGTGGAAGCGGCCTTCCGCCGCGTCAGCCAGGAGATCGGCAGCCAGTCGGTGGCGCTGGCGGAAGAGTTCATGCTGACCACGGCGGAGCTGTCGTACCTGCAGGACCGCCGCATGGCCTACGAGAACCTGGCGAAGCGCACCAACCTCGACGGCGTGAAGGCCGTGTGCGTCGCGCTGCAGCAGAGCGAGCGTTACGGAACGCCGCTCGGCCAGACCTTGCGGGTGATGTCGCAGGAGAATCGCGACATGCGCATGTCGGAGGCCGAGAAGAAGGCCGCCGCCTTGCCGCCCAAGCTGACGGTGCCGATGATCCTGTTCTTCCTGCCGGTCCTGTTCATCGTCATCCTGGGTCCGGCCGCCATCCAGGTCATGGCGCTCAAGTAGCGGCCGGCGTGCCGCGCTCGCCGAGGTCCCAGTAGAGCCCGGCCATCAGCCGCAAGCCCTCGCGCGCAATGCCGACCGGCAGGTGCTCGTTGGGCGCGTGCTGCGAGCATCCCGGGTAGGAGTGCGGCACCCATACGGTGGGTAAGCCCAGGACGTCGGTGAAGATGTCGTTCGGCAGCGAGCCGCCGAGATTGGGCAAGAGCGCCAGCCGCTGATTGGTGGTCTGGCGCAGCGAGGCCGCGGTCCATTGCGACCACGGATGCTCGGGATCGAGCCGGGTCGCGGCAAAAATCTCGTCGCGCCCCTTGGCGATCTGCACAAACGGAAAGCCGTGGCGGTCGAGATGCCGGCGCAGCGCCGGCAGCACCCCGGCGGGATCGACCCCGACCACCAGCCGCAACTGCCCCCGCGCCCAGGCCCGCGGCGGCACCGCGTTGACGGGGTTGTCCGGCGTGCCGGCCGTCATCGCGAGGATCTCGAACGTGCACCAGCCGTACACCTTCTCGGCCGCGCTCAGCCCGGGCTCGCCCCAGGCCGGATCGATCTGCGGGTCGCCGGGCCCGGATTGCACGTCGCAGTCCGCCAGCGCGCGCCGGACCGAATCCGGGATTCCGTCCGGCACCCATTCGGGAATGCGGATCTGTCCGGTCGGACCGGCGATGCTGGCGAGCGCATGGGCGAGCTGGATCGCCGGATTGGAAAGCAGCCCGCCCCAGTTACCGGAATGGTGCGCGCCCTCGCGCGCATCAATCCACAAATCCATCGGATAGGCGCCGCGGGTGCCGAGATAGATGGTCGGCCGATCGGCGGCGAGCCGGGGCCCGTCGGAGCCGATCAGCACGTCGGCGGAAAACAGCTCGCGGTTCTCCGCGCACAGTTCACGCAAGCCGCCCGAGCCGGTCTCCTCCCCCATCTCGATCAGCCATTTGGCGTTGAAGCCGAGCTTGCCGCGTGTCGCCAGCACGGCCGCCTGCGCGGCGATGTTGATCGTGTGCTGGCCCTTGTTGTCGACCACGCCGCGCCCGTAGTAGCGCCCGTCGGTCTCGGTCAGGCGCCATGGCGACAGGCCTTCCTTCCAGCCGGCGTCGAGACCACGGATGACGTCGCCATGGCCGTAGCCGAGCACGGTCGGCAGCCCCTCGCCTTCGATGCGCTCGGCATACAGGAACGGCCCGCGGGCTTTTGGATGCTTGAGCACGCGGCAGCGAAACCCGAGCGCCGCCAGCGCCGGCTGCATCTCGGTTTCGATGTAGCGCGCGAGGTCGGCGGCGCGGTCCGGGTTCTGGCTCTCGGTCGGGATCGCCACCCGGCGCGCCAGATCCTCTTTGAACGCACCGGTGTCGAAATAGGCTTCGGCTCGTGTCACCGCGGCTGCCCGGCTCATTTCCACAAACTCCATCAGGCCGCCAACGCAACGCCGCCATCGTAGAGATGGCACGCAACCAGGCCGCCGGCATCGTTGATCGCCCGCGGCACCTCGGCGCTGCAGCGCGGCCCCGCATGTGGACAGCGTGGATGGAAGACGCAGCCGCTCGGCGGATTGAGCGGATTCGGAATGGCGAGACCAAGCCCGGTGTCCGGCACGCCGAGGCCGGGCTCGGGCGTCAGCACGGAATCGAGCAGCGCCCGCGTATAGGGATGCCGCGGGATGCGGAACAGCGTCTCGCGATCGCTCATCTCGACGATGCGGCCGAGATACATGACGGCGACGCGGGTGGCGATATGCTCGACCACAGCGAGATTGTGGCTGATGAAAATGTAGGTCACGCCCAGATCGCGGCGCAGGTCGAGCAGCAGGTTCAGGATCTGCGATTGCACCGAGACGTCGAGCGCCGAGGTGGGCTCGTCCAGCAGCACGATCTCCGGCTCGACCACCAGCGCGCGCGCGATCGCGACGCGTTGCCGCTGCCCGCCGGAGAGCTCGCTCGGATAGCCGTCTGCGTGCCGGCGCGACAGCCCGACCCGCTGCAGCATGGCGAGCGCCTTGGCGCGCCGACCCGCCGCATCGCCGATGCGCTGCACCGCCAGCGGCGCGGTGACGATCGACGCGATGGTGCGGCGCGGATTCAGCGAGGAATACGGGTCCTGGAAGACCGGCTGGATGCGGCGGGCGAGCGCGCGCCGCGGCATCCCGCCGATGTCCGCGCCGGCGAGCCGGACGCTGCCGCTGTCCGGCGGCAGCAGGCCAAGCAGGATTCTTGCGAGGGTCGATTTGCCGGAACCGGATTCGCCGACGAGCCCGAGCACCTCGCCCTTGGCGAGGTCGAGGTCGACGTCCGCGACCGCGCGCAGCATCCGCTTGCGGGCGAACAGACCGCGGCTGATCGCAAATGTGCGCGACACCCCGCGCGCTTCCAGCAGCGCGCTCATGCGGCCGCGCGGACCGGTAAGTCGTGGTGGATGCAGCGCCAGCCATGGGCCGCGTCGCTGCGCCAGGGCACCGCATCGCCGCAGGACGCCAGCGCGTAGGCGCAACGCTCGCGGAAGGCGCACCCCCGCACCTCGCCGACCAGCGACGGCACCAAGCCCGGAATGGCGCCGAGGCGCTCTCCGGGCGGGGTGCGACCCGGGACCGGTATCGAGGCCATCAGCCCGCGCGTATAGGGGTGACGCGGGTTGCCGAACAGTTCGGCGGCGCTCGCGCTCTCGACGATCTCGCCCGCATACATCACGGCGACGCGATCGGCGACGCGCGCCACCACGCCGAGATCGTGAGTGATCAGCAGCATCGCGATCCCGAGTTCGCGCTGCAGCTCGGCGAGCAGCCGCAGGATCTGTGCCTGGATGGTGACGTCGAGCGCGGTGGTCGGCTCGTCGGCGATCAGCAGCACCGGCCCGCACATCAGCGCCATCGCGATCATCACGCGCTGGCGCAAGCCGCCCGAAAGCTGGTGCGGGTACTGCCCGAGCCGCTCGCCGGCCGCCGTGATGCCGACCTTCTCCAATAATTCCACCGCGCGGGCGCGCGCTATCGCGGCGCTGGAACGCTTGTGGCGGCGGTGCACCTCGGCGAGCTGGTCGCCGATCGTGTAGGCCGGATTGAGCGCGGTCATCGGCTCCTGGAAGATCATCGCCATGCGGTTGCCGCGCAGCGCGGCGAGCCGCCGCGGAGAAACCGACGCCAGCGGTTCGCCCTCGAAGCTGAGCGTGCCGACCCGCCGCGCCGCCGTGTTCGGCAGCAGTCCCATCAGCGCCAGCGCGGTCATCGACTTGCCGCAGCCGGATTCGCCGACCAGACACAGCGTCTCGCCTGCACGGATGTCGAAGGAGACGTCGCGCACCGCATGCAGGGTGCCGCGCGGCGTCGTGATGTCGACCGAGAGGCCGGAAACGCTCAGCAACGGGATCGACACTCAGCCTCTCCCGCTCGGCGCCGCGACATCGCGGATGCCGTCTCCCAGCATGTTGATCGCCAGCACCAGCAGCGCCAGCATCGTGCCGGGGATCGCGATCAGCCAGAACGAGAAGAACATGTAGGACTTGGCCTCGGCGATCATCAGCCCCCACGACGGCAGCGGCGGCTGCACGCCGAGGCCGAGGAACGACAGCGCGGCTTCCAGCAGGATGGCGCTGGCTGCCTCGATGCTCGCCACCACGATCAGCGCGGGCAGTACGTTCGGCAGCACCTCCGACACGATGATGCGCGCGGTCGAAGCGCCGGTGGCCTGCGCGGCGGTGACGTAGTCGAGCGCGCGCACCTGCTGGGTGGCGGCGCGCATCACCACGGCGAAGCGGTCCCATTTCAGCAATCCCAGCACCGCGATCACCACCCACAGCGAGCCGCCCACGACGGCGACGACCGCCAGCGCCACCAGGATCAAAGGGAGCGCGAGCCGCACCGTGATAATGAAGGTGACCGCCATGTCCACGCGCCCACCGAAATAGCCGGCGGCGAGGCCGAGGGTGGCGCCGATCAGCCCCGAAATCAGCATGACCGAAACGCCGATCAGCAACGAGATGCGCGCACCGTAGATCATGCGGGACAGGTAATCGCGCCCGAGATTGTCGGTGCCAAGGATGTGGGTCCAGGTCCCCTTGGCGGACCAGATCGGCGGGATCAGCCTGCGGCTGAGGTCCTGCGCGTACGGATCGTGCGGCGCGACGACAGGCGCCAGCAGCGCCATGGCGGCGATGATGCCGAGCAGCGCCAGCGCGATCAGCAATCCCGCGTGCGCGAACACGCGCCGGCGCAGCAGCGCCTGCCGGCTCGGCTCGGCCAGGTCCAGCAGCGGCGGCGCGTAGATTTCCGTCATGCGTCAGCCCACCCGGATGCGCGGATCGAGCCACGCATTGGCGAGATCGGCCACCAGGGTCAGCCCGACATAGACGAAGGCGAGCAGGGCGACGATCGACTGCGTCACCGGAATATCGAGGTGGCTGATCGACTGGTAGGCGAGGTAGCCGAGGCCGTCGAGCGCAAAGATGGTCTCGATCACCACCGAGCCGCCCAGCAGAAAGCCGAGCTGGACGGCGGCGAGCGCCACCACCGGGACCAGCGCGTTGCGCAGCGCATGCTTGAGGATGACGCTGCGGGCCGAAAGGCCCTTGGCGCGGGCGGTGCGCACGTAATCGGAAGCCAGCACCTCGACCATGCCGGCGCGGATGAGCCGCATGAAAGCAGGCGCGACATAATAGCCGAGCGCGATCGTCGGCAACACGAAGTGCCACCAGGTCTCGCTGCCGGAGACCGGCAGCACGCGCAGCCACACCGCGAAGACGATGATCAGCACGAGCGCGAAGAAGAAGTTCGGCAGCGCCTGCCCGAGTACCGCCAGCGCCAGGCAGAGCCGGTCAACCCAGCTGTTCGGGTAGACGGCGGCGACAATGCCGAGCGGCAGTGAGATCGCGAGCGCGAAAGCGAGCGAGAACACGGCGAGCAGCGCCGTCGTCGGCAGCTTGTCGAGCACGAGGCCCAGCACGTCGGTCTTGAAGTAGAGCGACTGGCCGAAGTCGCCGCGCAGCATATGCCAGAGCCAATCGAAGTATTGCACCAGCAGCGGGCGGTCGAGGCCGTAGACGCGGCGGATGTTCTCGATGTCCTCGGTGCGTGCGCCTTCGCCCGCGAGCGCGATGGCGACGTCGCCGGAGGCACGCAGCGCAAAAAACGCCAGCACGGATACCGCCAGCGCGACCAGCAGCGCGAGGCCGATACGCTTGATGGTGAAGGCAAGCATCGATCACACGCCGCTCGGCCGCGGGGCCGCTGCCTCGACGGCCCGAAACAGGAAGGTCGGCGGCATCTTAGGGTGGCGCGGACGCTTCTGGCAATTATCATCCCTTGAACCTTGCGGCGGGGCGCGCGACCAAAGAGGGTTGGCGCGGCCGGGACCGCGTTTCGCGGCGCGGACAAACATGAAAATCGCATACGCCATTGTTGTCGGGCTTCTGGCCGCGGTCGGTCATGCAGCGGCGCAGCCAACGGACGCACCGGCCGATACCGTGATCGCGCTCGAGCGCGGCGCGTGCGAGCGCCGCTGCGCCGTCTATTCGGTCACCATCCGCGGCGACGGCAGCGTTACCTATGAGGGCCGCCACTACGTCCGCACGACCGGCATCAAGCGCAGCAGGATTTCGCCGGC
>DASWSO010000208.1:0-15746 GCA_036402635.1 Xanthobacteraceae bacterium | reverse complement strand
GGTCTGCAGCTTGATGTCCGACCCGTAATACGGAAAGCCCGGCTTGCGGCGGGCCTCCGGCGCGACGCCGGTCTTGAAGTCGCTCGCCAACTGGCCGGCCGCGAACACGAGATCGCCGACCTTGAACGCCTCGGTGTAGTTGGCGAGCGGCTGCGGGTTGGCCGACTTCACGGCTTCGCGCTCAATGCCCTTGCCGGGAATGAAGGCGATCAGGTCGATCTCAACCAGCGTGCCCTCCACCAGCAGGCCGGTGGTGCCGATGGTGGTGCGCGGCGGCGGCACCTTGAAGTACTCGCGCCACACCTCGTCGAAACCGTTGAAGTCGTTGAGGTCAGTGAGGAAGACCTGCGCCTTGACGGTATTGTCGAGCGACGTGCCGGCCGCCTCGAACGTGCGCTTCAGGTTCTCCATGATGAAGCGGGTCTGCAGCTTGATGTCCGACCCGTAATACGGAAAGCCCGGTTTCTTGCGGGCTTCCGCCGGCACGCCGGTCTTGAAATCGCTGGCCAGCTGGCCGGCGGCGAACAGCCACGGGCCGACCGCGAACGCTTCCGAATAGCCAGCGAGCGGGCGCGGGTTGCCGGACTTGATAACGTCGATCTTCATCCTCTCCTCCATTGAAGCAATGAGTTGTCGGCGACGCGCGCTGCTTCACCGGTCGCGCCGTTTTGATTCAGGCAAGCTGTGTGATTGGGCATGAGCGGGCGAGTGCCGGCGCGGGCCCGCACGGAGGCAAGCCCACGCCGACCTTGTGAGACGCTCAGTTCTTGCGGGCGTCGGCTTCCTTGCCGCCGGTCACCACCACGACCGGGACTTCCAGCGTCGGGTCGCCCTTGTTGTCGAACTTGAACGGGCCGCGCACGCTTTCGAACGAAACCGCCTTCAGCGCGTCGCGCACCTTGGTGCGGTCGGCGGCGCCGGCTTTCTCGATCGCCAGGATGGCGGCCGTGATCGCGTCGTAGGCCTGCGCGTGCACGAAATCCGGGTCCTTGTTGTAGGCGGTGCGGATCTTCGACACGAAATCGTCCGCCACCTTGCGGCCGCCGGTGGTGGCGACGCTGAAGTGGGTCGGATACATCGCCCCTTCAGTCGCGGCGGCGCCGAGTTCGCGGAACTTCGGATGCGCCTGCCCGTCGGAGCCGATATACGGCATCGTCAGGCCCATCTGCTTGGCCTGCTTAATGATCAGCGCGCCTTCGGCGTAGCGCGACCAGTCCACCAGGAAATCCGCGCCGGAATTGCGGATGCGGCTCAGCTGGCTGGCGAAGTCGAGATCGCCGCGGGTGTACTTCTCCTCGGCGACGATGGTCTGGCCGTGGGTCGCGGCGCGCGCCTTGAATGCGTCGAAGCCACCCTTGCCGAAGTCGTCGTTGACGTAGAGGAATCCGACCTTCTTCTTGTCGGGCCACTTGCTCGCCATGAAGTCAGCGAGGTCGCCGGCGAGCTTGGTGTCGGGGATCGCCGAGCGGAAGACCCACGGATTGCCTTGCGTGGTGATGCGCTGCGCCGTGCCGGAGATGACGATGTGCGGGGTCTCGGTCTGCCCGGCCACCTGCGAAGCCGCGAAGCTCGCCGGGCTCGAGACCGAGCCGAGCATCACCAGCACCTCGTCGCTGGTGGCGAGCCGCTTGGCGACGCTCACCGCCTGCTCCGGCTTGCCGGCGTCGTCGCCGAACACCAGCACGATCTTCTGCCCCAGCACGCCGCCGGCGGCGTTCTTGTCCTTCACCACCAGCTCGACCGCCTCGCGCAGGCTTTGTCCGTAACCGGCCGCGTCTCCCGTCATCGGGCCGAACACCCCGATCTTTACGTCCGCCCACGCCGCGGTGGTAAGCATCCCGCCGAATGTCACTGCCGCCAAAGTCGCAAGCACGCGACCTGATCCTTGCCGCCTGGTCATCGCTGTCTCCGTTCTGGGTGTTTCGACGTCAGCTTGCTCTCCCGGCTTGACGAGCGGCGCTCACGCGCGCTCGGCCGCTCTTTCCGCGGCATTGCCTTGAACGCCTCCCAGGTAGCTCGCGACCACCTTGGGAGTACGCTTGAGTTCGTTGGCGGTGTTGGCCAGCACGATGCGGCCGGTCTCGATGACGTAACCGCGATCCGAGATGGCGAGCGCCACCCGCGCATTCTGCTCCACCAACAGCACCGTCATGCCCTCGCGGCGGAAGCCGATGATGGCGCGCGCCACGTCCTCGACGATGCGCGGCGCGAGGCCGAGCGACGGTTCATCGAGCAGCAGCAACCGCGGGCCGGAGATGATGGCGCGGCCAAGCGCCAGCATCTGCTGCTCGCCGCCCGAGAGCGTCTCGCCCAGCTGCCGCCTGCGCTCCTTCAAGCGCGGAAAGATGCCGTAGACCTTTTCAAGCCCCTGTTTGATCACGGCGCGATCCTTCACCAGATGCGCGCCGACCCAGAGATTGTCCTCGACCGAAAGCTCCGGGAATATCCGCCGTCCTTCCGGAACATGCGCAATGCCGAGCGCGACGATGCGGTCGGGCGCTAGCCCGGCGATCGAGCGGCCCTGGAATTTTATGTGTCCGCTGCGCGGCGCCACCAGGCCGGAGATCGTGCGCAGCGTGGTCGACTTGCCGGCGCCGTTTGCCCCGATCAACGTGACGATCTCGCCCTCATTCACGGTGAGCGAAACGTCGCGCAACACGGTGACGTCGTCGTAGCCGACCTGCAGGTTTTTAAGCTCAAGCATAAGCGGCAAGCCGTTCCTCGAGCCCGGCGCGGCCGAGATAGGCCTCGATCACCTGCTCGTTGCCGCGAATCTCATCGGGCGAGCCTTCGGCGAGCTTCTTGCCGTAGTTCAGCACGGTGATGCGCGAGCAGACGCTCATGATCACGTCCATGTGGTGCTCCACCAGCACCACGGTGACGCCGCCGGCGTTGATCTTGCGGATGAGCTCGACCAGTTGCAACGCCTCGGTGGGATTGAGCCCGGCCGCCGGTTCGTCCAGCAGCAGCACCTTGGGCTTCGCCACGATGGCGCGGGCGATTTCGAGCAGGCGCCGGTGTCCGTAGGCGAGCAGGCCGGCGCTGGCGTGCGCCTGTTCCTGCAGCCCGACGGTCGCGAGCGCCGCCATGCCGGCGGTGGCCATCTGCTGCTCTTCGCGGCGGTGCCGGCCGGTGCCGACGATGGCGTCGAACACGCCCGACCGCGCGTCCGTATGCGCGCCGATCAGCACGTTCTGCAGCACGGTGAGATCCGCAAACAGCTTCAGATTCTGGAACGTGCGGCGGATGCCGAGCGCGGCGCGCCGATCGCTGCGCAGTCCGGTGACGTCGGCGCCTTCCAGCGTGATGTGGCCTGCGCTCGGCTTCATGAAGCCGCCGATCAGGTTCAGCATCGTGGTCTTGCCGGCGCCGTTCGGCCCGATCAGGCCGCGGATTTCTCCTGGCGCGACGCTCATCGACACGGCGTCGACGGCGACCAGGCCGCCGAACCGGCGGGTGAATTCGTTCGTTTCGAGAATGGCGGTCAAAGCTTGCCGCCTTCCGCCAGCACCGGCGCCGCGCGCACGCGTCCGCCGCGGACACGGTCGATCATCCAGCGGGCTGCGCGCGCGAACAGCCCGGCAAGTCCGGCCTGGCCGAGCCCCATGAACAGGATCAGCATGCCGCCGAAGATCACCATGCGGTAATCCTCCAACGCGCGCAGGTACTCGGGCAGGATGGTCATCACGAACGCGCCGAGCACCGCGCCGGCGAGGCTGCCGATGCCGCCCACCGCCACCATTACCAAGACTTCGATCGACTTCCAGAAGGTGAAGTCGTTGGGATTGAGATACTGGTTGTGGTGCGCGAACAGCGATCCGGCGAAGCCGGTGATCACGGCGGCGACCACGAACGCCTGGCTTTTGTAGAACGTCACGTTGATGCCGCTCGCTCGCGCTGCGTCCTCATCCAGCATGATGGCCTGCAACGCGCGGCCGAAGCGGCTCGGCACCAGCCGGGTCAAAGCGACGAACGTCAAGACCAGCACGCCAAGGCACAGAAAGTACGTGCGCACCTCGCCCTTGAGACTCCAGGGCCCGAGCGACGGCCACGGGATAGCGAGGAAGCCGAACGAGCCTCCGGTCAGCCACTCCTCATTGAGGAGGACGAGATGGATGATGATGGTGAAGCCGAGCGTCGCCACCGCGAGATAGACGCCGCGCAATCGCGTGATCGGCACCAGCGCCAGGCTGGCGATCCCGCACACGATGCCGGCGGCGAGGAAGCCGAGCTCAAACGGCAGCTTGGCGGCGGTGACCAGCGCCGACGTGTAGGCGCCGATGCCGAGGAACGCCGCCTGCCCGATCGACAACAGGCCAGCGAAGCCGAGCAGCAGCTGAAGCGCGAGCGCGGCGATCGCGAAGATCATCGCGGCGCTGACGATGTGGACCACGTATTTCTGCGGATAGACCAGCGGCAGCGCGATGAAGAAGGCCAGCAACGCGATGCGTCCAGCCCACAACCAAACCGACGGAAAGGGCGCGGATGCCATGACGGCTTACTTCCCCCGCCGCAGCAGGCCGGCGAAACCCTGCGGCCAGACCAGCAGGATCAATATCAGCAGGATCATCCCGACGGCGTCGCGATAAGAGTTGGAGATCGAGGCGGAGGTGAAGGTCTCGATCAGGCCGAACACAATGCCGCCCAGCATGGCGCCGCCGATGCTGCCGAGGCCGCCGAGCGTCGCCGCCACGAACGCCTTGATGCCGGGCAGGAAGCCCATGCCGAAAGAGGCGTAGTAGAGCGAGCCGAGCAGCACGCCAGCGCCGCCTCCCAGCATGCCGGCGATGCCGAACGTGTAGGCGGTCGTGCGCGTCAGGTTGATGCCCATGAGTTGGGCGGCGGCGGGATCCTGCGCCGCCGCCTGCATGGCACGGCCGGTGCGCGTGTAGGAGATGAACAGTTGCAAGCCGACCATCACCACGACGCCCATGGCGATGATCCACACCGCCTGCGGGCGCAGCCGCGCCGGGCCGAGCACGTAAGAGTCGGCCGAGAACAGCGGCGGATAGGAGAGCGGCTCGGAGCCCCAGACCAGTTGCGCGCCGTTCTGCAGCAGGATGGAGACCCCGACGGTCGCGATGATAATATTGGTGAGCGGCACGCGGCGGACCCGCAGCGTGCGATAGATGCCGAGCTCGATCACCAGCGCGGCGATGCCGCCGAACAGCATGCCGACCACCAGCAGCACCACGAACGACGCCGGCACCAGCGCGAAGGCGGTGAGCCCGAACATGGCGCCAAGCATCACCACTTCACCCTGCGCGAAATGCAGCACGCCGGTGGCGCGGATGATCATCGTGAAGCCGAGCGCGATCAGGCTGTAGATGCAGCCGATCGCCAGTCCGGCGACCGAGAGCTCGATGAATTGCGCGCCACTCATGCCGGACCACGTCCCTTCGTGCACGGGAGCATCAACGGCTCACTCCACTCGCGCAATCGCATACGATCCCGCCGTTCCTTAATCATGCGGCGAGATTTTCCCGCAGCGTGCGGCCCGTATAAGCGGTCCGATATCGTCCGCGCCTTTGCAATTCCGGGACCAAGTAGTCGATGATGTTGAGCATGATCTCGCGCGGCGCCGCTTGCGAGATCGAAATCATGAACCCGCCGCGACTTCCTGTCGCTTCGAACATCTCTTCGAGCTGGTCGGCGACCTGCGCGGCCGTACCCGCTATGGTGATGCTGTATCCGGTCGCCGCACGCATGCCGTGCGCAAAGAATTCCTCGCGGGTGATCTCCGCGTGCTCGCCGTACTTCTTCGCCATCAGGCCGACGAAGCCGACCGGCGAGGCGTTGGCCGCCACGATACGCTGCTGCAGCTCGGCAAGCGAGAAGCGCGGCGGCAGTTGCGACATGTCGTAGCCGGTATTGTGCGAGAGCCAGACGCCGGCGGCTTCCGTCGGCACGCCGGCGATCAGCGCCTCGCGCAGCGCCTTCGCCTCGTCCTCGGTTTCGCCGACGATCAGCCGGATCGACCACAGGATGCCGACGTCTTCCGGGTTACGTTTTTCCGCTACCAACGCGGCGTCGAGCTCCTCGCGCTGCTTCACCATCAGCGGCACCGCCTTGGTCAAGCCGAAAACGTGATCCGCCACGTGCGCGGCCGCGCGGGTGCCACGCGGCGAGCCGCCGGCCTGCAGCACGATCGGGCTCACCTGCGGCGATGGCACCACGCTGAGCGGGCCCTTCACCTTGAAGAACTTGCCCTCGTGATTGATGGCGCGGACCTTTGCCGGATCCGCGACGATGCCGGAGCGCCGGTCCCACATGAAGGCATCGGGATCGACGCTGGTCCACAGCGCGCGGCAGACGTCGATGAATTCCTCCAGCCGCTCGTAGCGCTCGTTGTGGTCCGGCAGCTCGTCGTAACCGTAGTTCCTGAAGTCGGCGCCACGCTGCGAGGTCACCACGTTGAACGCCATGCGGCCGTTGGTGATGTGGTCCATCGAGTTCAACAGGCGCGCCGTGTAGAACGGGTGCATGAAGGTAGACGAATAGGTCAGCCCGTATCCGACGTGCGAGGTCACGCGCGACATCGCGGTGATCCACGGGCTCATGTCGAGGCGCGGCCAGGCGACGCCGTAGCGCACCGCGTCGTCGATCGAGCCCTGCCAGGTATCCGGGATGCCGGTGGAATCGCCTAGGAAGATCAGATCGAGCCCGCCGCGCTCGGCGACGCGCGCCACCTCCTCGAACAGACCGATGTTCGGGTAGTGCCGATCCATCCAGGAGCCTTGCAGCCGCCAGTACGCCTCGACGGCGGTCCAGGAAATATCGAAGGCCAGTTGGATTCGCTTCTTCAAGCTATCTCTCCGAAAGCCACTCTAGCGATCGTTGTGCCGCCGGATATCATCGACAGGCTGCGCTCGCGCCGGCGTCCCCGCCGGCTGCGCCGTATCCGGCGGCAGCACCGAGCCGCTCGTAGCGGCCGTCGACGTAGATCAGCGGCGCGACCTCGTTCTCGGACAGGCGCACCGCTTTCACCTCGGCGATGAAGACGGTGTGGGAGTGCACCGGCATCTCGTGCTTGATCTCGCAGTCGAAGCTCGCGAGCGCGCCCTCCAGCGCCGGCGCGCCGGTCATCAGCGCTTCCCACGCGCAGCCCTCGAAGCGGCGCTCGCGATTGTTCGACGACGCGAACCGCGCTGCAAGCGTGGCGTCGCCTTCCGCCAGCACGTTGACACAGAGAATGCCGCTGCGGTGCAGCGCGTCGTGGCTGGAGACGCTGCGGTTGACGCAGACTAGCAGGCATGGCGTCGGCTCTGCGCAAACCGACGTCACCGCGGTGGCGACGAAACCGCGTGGCACGCCGTCCTCGAGCGTGGTCACGACCGACACGCCGGCGGCGAGCCGCCGCATGCCGAGGCGGAACAAGGAAGGCCTGTCGATCACGCGCGGAAGGCTCCCCGGAAGTAGACCAGCGGCTCGTCCGCGGTCCCGGCCAGCACGTCGACGACGCGGCCGACGCAGATCGACACGCCATGGCGCTCGATGATTTCCTCGAGCACGCAGTCGAGCGCGCCGATGGCGGTTCGCAGCACGGGCGCACCGGTGGTGAGCGTGGTCCAGTCGGCGCCCGCGAAGCGTTCCGCACCTTTGGCGCCGGTCTTGCCGCCGAAAGCGTCCGCGACCGCTTCGGCGCCGCGCGGCAGATAGTTGATGGCGAAATGTCCGGCCTCGCGCACTGTCGCCAAGGCGGAGGTGCGGTTGTCGATCGAGATCAGCATGGTGGGCGGGTCGGCGCAGAGATGCGTCGCGGAAAGTCCGAGTAGGCCGGCCGGCCCGGCGGCGCCACGAGCGGTGACGACGGTGGCGCCGACCGCGCGCTGGCCGATAGCGCGCCAGAACGCCTTGGCGTCGATCGCCTGCGGCTGCTGCTGCTGCGGGCCTGAACTCAATCCGACCTCCTCCGCATGCCGCTACGACATGCGCCCCAATTTGAATGCTACTCAAGAATGGCACGTGCTTCAACAGGCGGGAAGTTGAAATTGTGTGCCCCGTCTGCGTAAGGTTTGCGCACCCTGCCTTTTGCCTGACAACCGAATGCTTTCAGCAGGCACTGGAGCTTGCAGGCGAGAACGCCTAGGATTTCCGGCATGGAAGCCAAAGAAGATGTCGCCGAGGCGCTCGCCTCGGAACACAGCATGGCGATTGCGGCGATCGGCACCCGGGTCCGCAGCCTGCGCCAGGAAAAGGGCCTGACACTCCAGCAGCTCAGCGCCGCCGCCGGCGTAAGCCAGTCAATGTTGAGCCTGGTTGAACGTGGAAAAGCCAGCGCGTCGATCGGCACGCTGTTCTCGGTGGCCACCGCGCTCGGCGTTCCGGCGAGCGACCTACTGGCGGAAGACCCGGCGCCTCGGCAGAACGGCGTGGTGATGCGGGTGTCGGAGCAGCCGCTCTACGAGATCGAGCCGGGCGTGACGTGGAGGGTGGTGCGCCACGACCGCGCCCGCGGAGTCGAGATCGTCATCAACGAATACGAGCCGGAGACCGGCAGCACGCAAGCCCCCATCCATCACCAGGGATACGAGTACGGCGTGGTGCTGGACGGCACGCTGACGGTGGAGATCGACGGGGTGCGCCACGTTATGCGGCGCGGCGACAGCATCGCCTATAGCTCGTCGAAGAACCACAAGCTGTGGAATTACGGCCGCACCCGAGCACGCGCCTTGTGGATGATCATTACCTGATCCCGCTGCTCGCTTTCAGCGCGCTTGTGCATACCGCTCGACCTCCGGCCTGTACGGCATCCCGTTCTGAGCGCCGACCTCCCGGCACGTCAGCGACGCCGCGACGCTGGCGAGCTTGAGGCTGTCGGCGACGGACCGGCCCTCGTCCAGCATTGCGGCGAGGACGCCGGTGAATGTGTCTCCGGCGCCCGTTGTGTCCTTCACCGCGACCGGAGTGGAGGGCACGGCCCATCGCTCGGTGCCATTCGAGGCGCAGGCACCCTCGGCTCCCAGCGTCAGCACGCAGAGCGCGCCGAGCCTCTTCGCCAGGTTGGAAGCCATTTGGTCCGGGTCTGCGACGGCATCGGCGAGGCGCAGATGCCGGGCCAACTGCCGCGCCTCCTCACCGTTGACGAGAAGCACGTCGACCCACCTAGTCACGGCGTCGATCGCGGCGGCATCGAGATCGCGCGCTGGCGCAACGTTGAGGATCGTGCGCGTCCCGGCCCGCTTGGCTCGTTCCAGCAGCTGCCAGTTTTCGCTGGGAGTGACTTCCATCTGGCACACCACGGTGCTGGCCCGCGCCAGCAGTTCGTCCGTCACATCATCCGCCCGAGCGGCGCCGTTCGCGCCGGCCGCCACATAGATGATGTTCTCTCCGTGCCCATCGACCGCCACGGCGGCACAACCGGTCATGCGCGTCGGGTCGCGCCGCACACTGTCCGCGTTGACGCGGTTGGCCTGCAGCGACTCCAGCAGCAGCGTCCCGAACGCATCGGCTCCGATGCGGCCGACCATCGCCACCTCGGCGCCCCCGCGAGAGGCGGCGACGGCCTGATTGTTCCCTTTTCCACCCGGGCTGAGGGAGGAAGTCTCGCAGAGGACGGTCTCCCCCGGCCTCGGATGTTCCGCGGCGGTCAAGACCAGATCGACGTTGAGTGACCCGAATACGACGATCATGGCGGCTGACCGCGACGTCCGATACGGTCAGCGCTTGGCGAGCGCGGCTTCGAGGTCGCGCAGCTTGGCGACGCGGCGGCGATGGTCGTCGGTCGCGTCGAACTCGGCTTTCAGGAAGGCAGCGACGAGATCGACCGCCAGCCAAGGTCCGACAATCTGCGCGCCGATGCACATGACGTTGACGTCGTCATGCTCGACGCCCTGATGCGCCGAATGCACGTCATGGCAGACCGCGGCGCGTATCCCGGCCACCTTATTGGCGGCGATGGCGGCGCCCACGCCGGTGCCGCACACCATCAGACCGCGCGCCGCACGGCCGGAAAGAATCGCGGCGGTGAGCTGGCCGGCAATGTCGGGGAAGTCCACCGGCTTCTCGTCATACGAGCCGACGTCGATCACGTCATGGCCGGCGGCTTTGATGAACTCCAACACCTTGCCCTTCAACGGGAATCCGGCGTGGTCCGAGCCCACCACCACAGTCATTTTGTTATCGGCCATTTGCTCTCTTTCCCGAAGTTTTCGAGGGCGCGAAGCCCGCTTGCTGCACGGATTTGCGCCGCTCGTGCTCCTGCGCAATGTAGAAATGCTGACGTACGGCCGTTTCCGCCGCATCCGGATCGCGCGCGACGATCGCATTGAGCAGCTGCCGATGGGCGTCGCCGAGCGTGGCCAGGAACTCGGATTGTCCGCTGACCTGCTGCCGGCGCTCCCGATGACTCTTGCGAAGCAGGGTCGCGACCGCCTCATGGATGAACCGGAGCACCTCGTTGTGGCTCGCCAGCACGATCAGCGTATGAAAGTCGAAATCGGCTTCGGCGCCGGCATCCGCATCGGAGGCCGTGTCCTGGATGCGAGCCAGTGCAAGCCGCAAGCCCTCGATGTCCACGGCTTGCGCGTTGACGCAGGCAAGCCGCACGGCCTGGCATTCGACCGCAATGCGCGCCTCGAGAATGTGCTGGTAGATGCTCGGCCGCATCCATAGCAGGATGCCGAAGAAATTCTGCAGGACGTCGGCGCTCGGCGCCGCCACGACCGCCTTCTGGCCGCGACGGATTTCGATGACGCCCAGCAGCGCCATCGCGCGCATGACTTCCCGTAATGTAGGCCTGCTGACCCCGAGGCGCTGCGCCAGCTCGCGTTCCGGCAGCAGCGTGTCCCCCGGCCTGAGCTCGCCGGACAGGAACTGTTCCTTGAAGAACGTGAAGATCCGCTCCGACACCAGGCTGTCGTCGTCGACGGCGATGATGTTGCGCCTGCGCACTATGCGGGCTTTCACGTTGGCTTGGGTTCCTGCAGGCACGGACGGACCTTTGTCGACCTAGTATCCGAACAATCGCGGCAGCCAGAGCACCAGGCCGGGAACGACGGCGATCAAGAGCGTGCCGCCGATCAGTACGACCAGGAACGGGATCAAGGCGCGCGACGTCGCCTCGACGGTGGTGTTCGCCAGCATCGAGGTAACATACAGGATCACGCCGACCGGCGGGGTCAGAATGCCGAGCGTGAGCGCAATCGTGACCACCACGCCGAGGTGCAGCGGGTCCAGGCCGGCGGCGGCACCGATCGGCACGATCACTGGCGTGAGAATGATCAATCCCGGAATCGGCTCGATGAAAATCCCCATCACCAGCAGCAGCGCTACGATGGAGATCATGAGCAGGGACGGATCGCGAACGGTGCTCAGGAACAGTTCCGCCGCGTCGGCCGGAATGCCCTCGAAGGCCAGGATCCAGCTGAACACCGCCGCTGCGGTCATCACCAGCATGACGACCCCGGTGGTGATGGCGGTATTGAGCAGCAGGCGCGGCAGATCGTAAAGTGTGATCTCTCGGTACAAGAAATAGGAGATCAGGAAGGCGTAGACCGCGCCGGCCGCACCCGCTTCCGTCGGCGTCATCACGCCGCCGAAAATGCCGACCATGATCAGCAGCGGAGTGAGCAGCGCCGGCGCGGCGTCCTTGGCGGCGGCGAGCTTTTCCGCGCGCGAGGCACGCGGGTGCATCGGCACGCGGTGGCGGATCGCCTCCCACCGGATCAGGATTGCGAGACCCAGGCTTAGGATGGCTCCCGGCACATAGGAGCCGAGAAACAGCCCGCTCACCGACACGCCGGCGATGCTGGCATAGACGATCAGCGGGATGCTCGGCGGAAGGATCGCGCCGAGGCTGCTCGAAGAGGACTCGATCGCCGCCGCCAGCCCGCGCGGATATCCAGACTGGATCATGGCGGGAATGGTGATGCTGCCGGTGCCCGCGGCATTGGCCACCGCCGAGCCCGAGAAGCCGGCAAAGATCAAGCTGGCGACCAGCTCGACGATGCCCATCCCGCCTTTCAGATGGCCGACGAGAGTGTGGGAGAAGTCGACCAGCCGGCGCGAGATACCGCCGGCCGTCATCAGCTCGCCGACCAACACGAAAAACGGGATCGCGGTGAGCGTGAACGAGTCGGCACCCGCATACATCTGCTGCGGAATGGTGGTGAGCGACACGGTCGGCAGGAACACCACCATGTACAGCAACGCGCCCAATCCGAGCGCAAACGCGATCTCGATCCGAAGCGCCAGGAATAGACAAAGGAAGATGACGAAGACCAGCGTGCTCATGCGGCGGCCTTCGTCTCCGGAGGCGGATCATTCGGCGCCAGGCCTTCGATCTCGCTCAGCGGCGGCAGGTTGCCGGAAACGAGTTCCCGCGTGACTTCGAGAAACATCAGCAGGGCGGCCACGGGTACGCTCAGGTAACCCCAGGCGGCGGAGATGCCCAGAATGGGCGACTGCCGGCCGAAGCCGACCGTTTGCGCGACCAGTTGCCCGCCGGCATAGACCACGGTGGCGAGAAAGATCAGCACCATGACGCGGGACAGCTGCAGCAGCGGGCGTTGCGCCGGCCCGGGCACCTTCTGCAGCACGATCTCGATCGCCATGTGACTCTTCCGGCATAACGCCACATACGAGCCGAGAAAAACGACCCAGACGAACACCAGCCGGCTCAGTTCCTCGGCCCACAGGATGCCGAGTCCCAGAGCGTAACGCGCGAACACGTTGGCCGAGACGAGGACCACCAGCAGGCCCGTGAGGGTCCAGGTCGCAGCTTCGACCCAGACCCTCAGGCGATCGTACGCGTGCAGCATCCGCGCGCTTCTCAGTTGGCGCGGATCAGGTCGTAGAGCTCGCGGCTGAAATTCTTGCCGACGTATTCCTGATGCAGCGGCAGCGCGGCATCACGGAATTTCGCGAGATCCGGCCGGTTGACCTGCACGCCCTTCTTTTCCATCTCGGCGGTCTGTTCCGCGGACATCCGCTTCGACGTCTGGCGCTGGAATTCCATGGCTTCCTGCGCGGCACTCGTCACCGCGTTCTTCTGCTCGTCGGTCCACTTGCTGAAGCTTTGCTCGTTGACCAGCAGCACCGTGAACGACAGCAGGTGGTCGGTCATCGTCATGTACTTCTGCACTTCGTACAGCCGAGCCGGGAAGATGTTGATGACCGCGTTCTCCTGGCCGTCGATCGTCTTCTGCTGCAGCGCCGTGTAGACCTCGCCATACGGCATCGCGATCGGGATGCCACCGAACGCCTTGGTGACCGCGAGGTTGACCGGGCTCTGCGGGCTACGGATCTTCAGACCCGCCGCATCGGCCGGCACGTTGAGCGGCCGCGTGTTGTTGGTGTAGACGCGCGCGCCGTTATCGCCCCACGCCAGCGCCCGCAATCCGCGCTCGCGCAAGGCGGCATCAATCTGCTGTCCGAGCGGCCCAGCCAGCAGCCGGAAGGCGTGCTCATGATCGCGAAACAGGTAAGGCTGGCTGAGGACCGTGGTGATGGGCGCGAACTGCGCCAGCGGATCGTGGCCGATCAGGGTGAATTCGATCGTTCCGCTCTGAACGTTCTGGATCACCTCGGATTCCTGTCCGAGCTGGCCACCCGGAAACACGCGGACCTTCATCTTGCCGTCGGTCTTCTTATCGAGAAGTTCGGCGAACTTCTTCGCCCCGAGATCGAAGTGGCTGTCAGCCGCGCAGCAATGCGGCAACCGCATCGTCTGGGCGGATGCCGGTTGTCCCGCAAGCATCGCCAATCCGGCCGCACCCGCCATCGCGAGCGCAAACCACATGCTATTCAGACGCCGTTTCGTCATGGGTATCCTCCCGTCTTGCTGATTTTGGTTGATTGACTGCGGATCAGCCGGCTTTCGCCAGCGTTTCGGCCTGGTTGAATCCGTCGAGCTCGCGCAGGTCGCTGACCTGCTGGTGAAGCCGGTCGAGATTGGCGCGCACGGCTTCCGTCAGCCGGCGCGCAGTCTCCTCCATCGAAAGCTTCTGCACCGTCACGGTGTTGCGATCGATGGCCTTCTGGACCAGCTCGACCCACTCGGCAGGAACGCCGGAGATGCCATGGAAGGCGCCGCAGATCGAACCCAGCATGCCGCCGATGCAATCGGTGTCGCGGCCGAGGTTGGTGGCGCCGACGAGGCCTTCGCGCACGTCGCCCTTGGTGATCCAGAACAGCGCCATCGCCTCCGCGGCGGTTTCGACCGCGTCCGCGTATGGATAGGTCGGCATGAAATGCTTGCGGATCGGCTCGCGGATGTCGCGGATGTTCGGGTGGGCGCGCGCGATCGCCAGCACCTCGTCGATGATCTCCCGCGTGTTGCGCGACACCCAGGCCTTCGAGGCTTCCACCACCGAATCGACCGTCGCGCTGGGCCGGAACGCTTCGGCGGTCGCGGCTGCGATCACCTTTGAGCCTTCGACGCCGCCGCTCGCGGGCGGCTGCATCAACAGGCAGATGTCTTCGGTGTCCTGCGCGGCCTGGCGCGGGTCGCAGGCGTTGATGATCCCAACCGGACCGATCATGTGAGCCGCATCGACCAGGCCAGGCCACGGCGTCATGGTGCCGATGAGCCGCGGCGGGATGCGGGTAGTGTCGTCGCCGGCCACCAACCGGTCGAAATGGATCGCGATGTGTGGATTGACCAGGCGGCCGATGTCCGACCGCTTGATGTCTCGCCGCCAAACCTCGGCAACGTCGTCGACGTTCACGCGCCCGTTCTTCTCGATCATCGCTAGCGCGAGGAGGTAGCGGATCTCGGCGCCGTCCTCAGTCATCCCCGGCTCCATATCCATGTGGAAATAATGGAGCCGCGGGCTGTTGTTCCAGTAGCGGACGTCGCGGTCCTTTTGGGTCCAGGAAATCGGCTGCTCGACCCACCCGAAGACGTCCTCGACCGCCTTCCATCCGCCGCCCGGCACGCTCACCCATTCGACCGCGGCACCGATGGCGGAGCCGATGTTGGAAGCAGCGATCGAGCCAAACACTTTCTGGTACAGGCGCGAATTGTGCATGGGATCCTCTGGTCAGACCACGGCCAGACATCAGCGGATGAGGGTTGGAGAGTCAAGAGGTCCATTGTCGACTTATCGGCAGCGCGGCAGCGCCGCGGGCTGCCGCGCTGATATGGAAAATCGGCGCCCAGCGTTGATGCTCCTCCGTCTTCGAGGTGCTCGGCGCGGGCGCGCGTGGTGTCGGATTGTCTGAGCTGGCCGGACGGCTGGCGCCGTTTACGCGGCGGCGTCACGGACATCGGCGGCGCCGCATGGGTGCACCGGGGCTCGGCAGCCGATCGCCGCCCGTGCGAGGGCAAACGAGCGGCGCAGCTTGATCGCGGGCCTGGATGATCAATGCGCGAGCGGCGGGACAGGTCGCACCGACGCGGTCTCGGGCCAGGCGGCGACCGCAATTCCTCTCGCTAGAGGCTACGACCGCAACTCCCCTTCGGCTTTCAGCATACGAACGCTTTCGCGGACCGCCGCAACGGTTTGTTCCACGTCGTCTTCGTTGTGCACGGCGGAAATAATGCCACCAAGCCTGCCGTTCAGGTCGACGCCGTTGACCAGCAGCGCGAGCCGAAACTTGCGGGCCAACCCCTCCGGCTGTTCAAGAATTTCCGAATAATCGACCCATAGGTCCTACGTGCGCAGCTTCCTGCCGCTGGCGGGTCCCCGCTGTTCGCGGGGACCGCCCCTCACCGAGATACGCCGATCGCTCTATGGAGCGAGGGTCAGCTGGGTAAAGTCCTGGATCCAGTGCTGCGCCTGCACGAAGCCTTTCACCTTCGG
>DASWSO010000207.1:0-3655 GCA_036402635.1 Xanthobacteraceae bacterium | reverse complement strand
CACCACGGCACTCAAGCTCGCCGACTACGTGGTGACGGAAGCCGGCTTCGGTGCCGACCTCGGCGCCGAGAAGTTTCTCGACATCAAGTGCCGCAAGACCGGGCTCGCGCCGGACTGCGTCGTCATCGTCGCCACCATCCGGGCGCTGAAGATGCACGGCGGCGTGAAGAAGGAGGACCTCAAGAAGGAGGACCTGAAGGCGCTGGAAGCCGGCATGGCAAACCTGCGCCAGCATCTTGAGAACATCCAGAAATTCGGCTTGCCGGCGGTGGTGTCGATCAACCGCTTCAGCGCCGACACCGACGCCGAGATGGATCTCGTCAAGCGCGAATGCGCCAAGCTCGGCATTGAGGCCGTGATGGCGGACCACTGGGCCGAGGGCGGCAAAGGCGCTGCCGATGCAGCGCGTGCGGTCGTCAAGGTGATCGACCAGGGCAAGGCCAAGCTGCAGCTTCTTTATCCCGACGACATGCCGCTCGAGGACAAGATCCGCACCATCGCGCGCGAGATCTACCGGGCCAAGGACATCGCCATCGACAAGAGCGTGCGCGACCAGCTCAAGCAGTTCGAAGAGATGGGCTACAAGAACGCGCCGGTCTGCATCGCCAAGACGCAGTACAGTTTCACCACCAATCCGGACCTCAAGGGCGCACCGCGGGACCATGTGATCCCGGTGCGCGAGGTGCGGCTTTCTGCCGGCGCCGAGTTCGTGGTGGCGATCTGCGGGGAGATCATGACGATGCCGGGCCTGCCGCGGGTTCCGGCCGCGGAGTCGATCGACCTGACCGCCGACGGCCGCATCGTCGGGTTGTTTTAAACAGCGGCATGGCCTCCGTCATGTGCAGCGCTTGCTACATACCGCTCTCCCCAGCCCTCCCCGGCAACGGGGGAAGGAGCGACACAGCTTGCCCGCCTTCCATGGTTACATTGGTTGGGCGCCGGTCCCTGGTCTCTGGCGGATCGCTGGTGGGACAGACGGCGGCCTCACGGTTCCCTCCCCTCTTGCGGAGGAGGGACAGGGGGGCGCGTATGGTGCGGGTGGAGACTTTTCAGTGAACGCCATCCCACAACAGCCGGAGATGCGGCGCAGGAAGCCGCGGCGCACGCCGAAGGGCCGCCAGGTCGATCCGCGCGCGCTCGACGAGGTGCGTGCGCTGCTCGGCACCCGCGAGCGGCGGCGCGACCTGCTGATCGAGCACCTGCATTTGATCCAGGATCGCTACCACCACATCTCCGCCGCGCACCTCGCCGCGCTTGCGGCCGAGATGAAGCTCGCGCTCGCCGAGGTATACGAGGTCGCGACCTTCTACGCCCACTTCGACGTGGTGAAGGAGGGCGAGACCGCGCCGCCGCCGATCACCGTGCGGGTCTGCGACAGCGTCTCCTGCGCCATGGCGGGCGCCGCCGACCTCTTGGCGCAACTGCCTGAGACGCTCGGTGCCGCCGTCCGCGTGGTGCGCGCGCCCTGCATGGGCGCCTGCGATCAGGCGCCGGTATGCGCCGTCGGCCACGTGCAGGTTCCGCATGCGGACGCGACGAAAGTGGCGGAGCGGCTGATCCACGGTACCCACGCGCATGCGGCGGTGCCGGCGCGCGACCTTGCAGAATACCGGCTGGAGGGCGGCTACGCCCTGCTCGCCGACTGCCTGGCCGGCCGCCGCACGCGTGAGGAGATCATCGCAGCCCTGAGCGACGCCGGCCTGCGCGGGCTTGGCGGCGCCGGCTTCCCGACCGGCCGCAAGTGGACGCTGGTGCGGAGCGAGCCCGGCCCGCGGCTGATGGCGGTGAATGGCGACGAGGGCGAGCCCGGCACCTTCAAGGACCGGCACTACCTCGCCATCGATCCGCACCGCTTCATCGAGGGCATGCTGCTGGCCGCCTGGGTGGTGGAGGCGCCGGCGATCTACTTCTATCTCCGCGACGAATATCCCGAGCTGCGGCTGATGCTGACGGAGGAAATCGCCAAGGTCGAGCAGGCCGGACTGGTGCCGCATACCACGATCCACATGCGGCGCGGCGCCGGTGCGTACATTTGCGGCGAAGAGTCGGCGATGATCGAATCGATCGAGGGCAAGCGCGGACTGCCCCGCCACCGCCCCCCTTACGTCGCCCAGGTCGGCCTCTTCGGCCGGCCCACGCTCGAGCAGAATGTCGAAACGCTCTACTGGATCCGCGACATCGTCGAGAAGGGCGCTGCCTGGTTCACGTCGCATGGGCGGCATGACCGCAAGGGCTTGCGCAGCTTCTCGGTGTCGGGGCGCGTGCGCGACCCCGGCGTCAAGCTCGCGCCTGCCGGGATCACCGCGCAGGAGCTGCTGGACGAGTTCTGCGGCGGCATGCAGGAGGGGCACACGTTCAAGGCCTACCTGCCGGGCGGTGCCTCCGGTGGCATCCTGCCGGCCGCGATGGCCAACATCCCGCTCGACTTCGGCACGCTGGAGCCGCACGGCTGCTTCGTCGGCTCGCATGCGGTGGTATTCCTGTCCGAGGCCGACGACATGAAGGCGGTGGCGCTCAACCTGATGCAGTTCTTCGAGGACGAGAGCTGCGGCCAGTGCACGCCCTGCCGGGTCGGCACCGAGAAGGCGATCAAGCTGATGGCGCAGGCGCCGTGGGACGAGGCGCTGCTCGACGACCTCTCGACAGTGATGCGCGACGCCTCGATCTGCGGGCTCGGGCAGGCGGCGCCGAACCCGCTCCTCTGCGTACTGAAATACTTCCGCGAAGACCTCACCAAGCCGCTCGCGAGTTGGTGAGCAGCCGTGTCTCCGAGCTCCTATATCTTACAAGGGGGAGGGGAGCACACCGGTGCAAGCGGCCCGAATGTGCTTCCAAGCCGCCAGGATGTGCTTCCATGACGACGACCAACGGACAGGGCGAGACGCCGCTCGGATACGGGCACGACCGCAAGGGCGCGGCCGGCGGCAAAACCAAGGGCGACGGCTATCCGAACGTGCAGTTCCGCGCGCGTGAGACCGCGAACAAAGAGGCGCCGAGCGGCAAGCTGGTGACCCTCACGCTCGACGGCCGCGAGGTGCAGGCGCACGAGAGCGAGACGCTGTGGCAGGTGGCCGAGCGCCTCGGCACCACTATCCCGCATCTCTGCTACCTGCCGCAGCCCGGCTACCGGCCCGACGGCAACTGCCGCGCCTGCATGGTGGAGGTCGAAGGCGAGCGCGTGCTGGCGGCGAGCTGCATCCGCAAGGTCGCGGCCGGCATGAAGGTGAAGACCGCGAGCGAGCGCGCCAAGGCGGCGCGCGCGATGGTGTTCGAGCTGCTCGCCAGCGACCAGCCGGAGCGCGAGACCGAGGCGCACGATCCGTCCTCGAAATTCTGGGAATGGGCAGACCGCATGGAAATCGCGGTCAGCCGCTACCCGCAGCGCGGCGCGCCGCCGCCGGACCGCAGCCATCCGGCGATGGCGGTCAATCTCGACGCCTGCATCCACTGCAATCTGTGCGTCCGCGCCTGCCGCGAGGTGCAGGTCAACGACGTCATCGGCATGGCAGGCCGCGGCATCCGCGAGTCGATCGTGTTCGATTTCGCCGATCCGATGGGCCACTCCAGCTGCGTCGCCTGCGGCGAATGCGTGCAGGCCTGCCCGACCGGCGCGCTGATGCCGGCGACGCTGGTGAACGCCGATAACGTGCGCACC
>DASWSO010000206.1:0-5425 GCA_036402635.1 Xanthobacteraceae bacterium | reverse complement strand
CCTCGTCTTCATTGCGGTCAACTGGTCGAAACTGCCGGCGGCTCTGGCCGGATTGCCGGCGTGGCGCGGGCGGATCGTGATCGACGCCAACAATCCGATCGAGGCGCCGCTGTTCAAGCCGGTCGACCTGCAGGGACGCGTCTCCAGCCAGGTGTTTGCCGAGATGGTGAGTGGCGCCCGCGTGGTGAAGGCGTTCAACCACCTGAGGGCCGCGATACTGGCGAGCGATCCAGCGGCGGACGGCGGGCGCCGCGTGCTATTCTATGCCGGCGACGATGCCGCCGCGAAAGCGGAGGTCGCAGCGCTGATCGATCGCCTGGGATTTGCCGGCATCGACCTGGGTTCGCTGGCGGTCGGCGGCAAGCTCGCCCAATTTCCCGGCGGGCCATTGCCGAACCAGAACCTGGTCAGGATCGGATGAATGGCCCGGGTGCGATCATCACCCGGTCACCGGGTCGGCCGAACGGCCGAACCCGGTGGCGGGGGATACCCGACGTGATCGTCAAGTCAGTGCGAATAGGCCTTGGAGGCGCGCTTGCGCACCAGCGCCTGGCGCGCTTCGGCGGCGCAACGCTCGGTCTCGGACCGCTGCTGGGCGACGCGCTCCCAGCGTTCGGCCATCTGGGCCCAGGTTCCCCGCGTCTGCGGGTCTTTGGTGAATTCTGCCATACGGCGGCATTCGTGGGCGTGATTTTGGAATTCTTTGTGTAGGTCCACGTTCGTCTCCGCTTTCGGTTTTTGCCTCACTGGGTGAAGTGTAGTGGACGTAACACTCCGAACTGGCGTGGGGTTCCCGACTGAGTGGTTTTTTTCCCGCGGACCGATCCGGCCGTGCGCCGGACCCGGTTGGCGCGGCCGTGACGGCTCAGGGGAGGCGCCGGTCGGCCCTCGCTTGGGACAGTTCGGACCGACCGGCAATCCGGCGACCGCCGATAGGTCGCCGAGTCACACAAGTCATCCGGCGCCAACCGGTTCCTGGGTATAACGGGATCACCTGAGACATTGCCCGATCGGAGTCGCTGCCGGCGGCGGCAATGCCGGGAAAGTCCCGGTTCAGATCGCCGGCGGGCGGGCGCGGCCGACAATGTGATCCGGCTTCAGCGTCAGCCGCCAGCACACGCCGTCGGGCGGGAATTCGAGCGCCGCTTCGCTGCCGAGCGTGGCCGCCATCCGCTCCAGCACGGTGTGTCCGAAGCCGCGCCGCTCCGGCGGCTGCACCAGCGGCCCGCCGCGTTCCTTCCAGGTGAGCCGGATGCCATCCTCGGGCGCCGGCGCCGCCCACTCGATCGAGACTGCGCCGGTCGGCAGCGTCAAGGCGCCGTGCTTGGCGGCGTTGGTGGCGAGCTCGTGCAGCGCGAGGCCGACCAGCTGCATCGCCTGCGGCTTCAGGATCAGCGGCGGGCCGGCGGTGAGGAAACGGCGGCCGTCGACGCCGCCGAACGGCGCCAGCTGCAGCCGCACCAGCTCGTCCAGCCCGGCGCCCTCCCATTCGTGCTCGACCAGAAGGTCGTGGCAATGCGCCAGCGCCTGCACGCAGCCGAAGAAGCGCGCCTCGAACTCCGCGAAGCTGCCGCTGCGGCGGCCGATCTCGCGCGCCATCGCCTGCACCACCGCGAACAGGTTCTTGGTGCGGTGGGAAAGCTCGCGCATGGTGAGCGCGATGTGCTCCTCGTAGCGCTTGCGCTCGGCGATGTCGCGATGGATGGCGGAAATGCCGACGATCTCGCCGTCGCCGGTGCGCATCGGCGAGCCGCTGATCTCCACCGGCAGCAGCTGGCCGTCGCGGTGCCGCCGCAGCGTCTCGGCGAAGACGCGCTCGCCGCGCGCGGTGCGCCGCAGCAGGTCTTGCATTTCCGAGCTGCGCTCCGGCGGCGCCAGCACCGACAGCGGCCGGCCGATCAGTTCCTCGGCGCCGAACCCGTAGAGGCGCTCGGCACCCAGATTCCAGCTGCGGATGGTTCCGTCCGGCGCGGCGCTGATGATGGCGTCGCTCGACGACTGCACCACCGAGGCCAGCAGCGCGTTGGCTTCCTCGGCGCGTTTCCGCTCGGTGATGTCGATAGCGAGCCCGATGCTGCGCACCGCCCGCCGGCCGCTCGGGCCGTCGGCGAAGAAGGTCTTGCCGCGCAGCAGGATCCAGCCCGGCGTTCCGTCGTAGCGGGTGACGCGATGCTCGTCCTCGTACTCGCCGTCGCCGTCCGGCAGCAGCGACATCAGCAGGCGCTCGCGGTAGCGTGCGACCTGCCGCGGCGGCAGCATGCGTTCGACCAGCGCGTTGTTGACCGGCACGTCGTCCGGCACCTTCAGCAGCGCGCGCAGCTCCGGCGACCAGTAGCGCTGGCCTGAGACCCAATCGATCTCGTACATGCCGAGGGCCGCGACGCGGCTCGCCAGCCGCAGCCGCTCCTCATTGTCGCGCAGGGCTTGCTGCGCGGTGCGCGCCTCGGTGACGTCGCGCGCGATGGCGTGGATCGCGACCGGCCGGCCGGCGCGGTCGTGCGAGAGCCGCGAGGCGGTTTCCAGGATGCGAACGCGGCCCGCCTTGTCCATCACCCGCATCTCGTAGCGGGTGTCGACGGCGCCCTCGAGCTTCTGCTGCAGCATGGCGCGGTGCATGCCGAGCTGCTCGGGCGGAATGTGCTGGCCGAGGCTGGTGCCGATGATCTCTTCGGGCGGGTAGCCGAGCACGCGCTCGACCGCGCGGTTGGCCGCGGTGATGCGGAAATCCAGGTCGAGGCTCATCACCAGGTCGTTGGCGCTCTCGACCAGCGTGCGGTAGCGCTCCTCGCTCTCGCGCAGCGCCTCCTCGACCTGCCGGCGGTCGGTGACGTCGATGTCGATGCCGCTGCAGCGCACCGGCTTGCCGCTCGCATCCCGCACGACCTTGCCGCGGCCGAAGATCCAGCGCACCTGACCGTCCGGCCGGATGATGCGGTATTCGGTTTCGAACCGCTCGTGCCCGCCGGCGACCGCGCGCTCGAAATCCTCCGTCGCCTGCTGGCGGTCGTCGGGGTGGCGCAAGCCGCGCAGCGTAGCAACCGGTACCGGTGCGTCGGCCGGCGCAATGCCGCGGATGCGGAAGAATTGCGGCGTCGCCCGCACCGTGCGGGTCGCCATGTCGATGTCCCAGACCGCGATGCCGGCGGATTCCTCGGCGAGCCGCAGGATCTCGTCGCGCTCGCGCAACTCGCTCTGCAGGCTGGCGGCAGACGCGGCGTCCGCCCCGTCCGCACCCGCGGCCGCTGACCTGTCGCTGTTCCTCACCCGCTCCTCACCCGACGAAGCGCCCGTTTATAGCACGCCGCCGGCGCGGCGAGACAACGGCGCGCCGCAACCGGGCCACACGTGTGGCTTCGCAGCACTAGCGCCGCCTCCGCCGGCCCGGCACGCTGGAGGTTTGTAGCGAGAGTGCTGAACGTGGTGGGCGTAGTAGCGAACGGACGCGTGGTGGCGGCGCTGCTGTTGACGGCGACGCTCCCCTGTTGCTCCGCCTCACCGAATACGGGCTTCGTGGCGGACGCGCATGCTCGTTACGAGCAAAGGGTGCTGCGCGAGCGGCCGCAGCTGGTGCGGGTGAGTGCGGCGCCCGGGCGCGTGCGGCGGGTCGCCTATCGGGGGGGCGGCGGACCCGGGTCGGGGCGGTTCACCCTCTCGCCCAGCACCCCGGCTGCGGGCGATCCGGCATTCGAGCGTGAGAAAACGCAAACCGAGCGGCGCGAGCGCGAGATCCGGCAGAGCATCGAGCGGGTCTGCCGCACCTGCTGATGTCGTCGCGTCAGGTCGGCTGCAGACGGGCCACCAGCCGCGCGCGGTCCCAGATCTCGAGGATATCGGCGCGCAGCCGCTCGCGCACGCTATCAACCGCGGCGTCGTCGTCGGCGCATTCGACCACTTCGGGCAGGCCGACAAAGCGGCCCCGGGCGGTCATCGCGTAAATCCGGTATGCGTTCATTGCATTCCACCACATTCCCCGTCCGAACTGTACGTAGGAGCGAAAGGCCTGCGAAAACAACAGCTACGGACGACCGGCCTGGGGAAACAACTAACGGCGCTTTTAAGGTGGCCGGCGCCTTCGAGTCGATTACGCCGAGCATTGCGTGCAAGCGCGATCCGCCGCATAGGGCATGCGTGCCATAGTCCGCCGCGGCCTTAAGTCGGCCGATGATTAAGTCGCGGGTAACCGTCCGCCGATAACCGGAAAGCATGCGATGACCGTTCGAGCCGGCCGTGAGTTTCTTTCGATTCCCGGGCCGACGGTGGTGCCGGACGAGGTGCTGCGGGCGATGCACCGCCCGGCGGTCGACATCTATTCGGGTGCGCTGGTGGCGCTCACCGACACGCTGCTGGCCGACCTGAGCCGGCTCTTCCGCACCCAGGGGCGCTCGTACATCTACATCGCCAACGGCCACGGCGCCTGGGAAGCCGCGCTCACCAACGTGCTGTCGCGCGGGCAGAAGATTCTGGTGCTGGAGAGCGGCCGTTTCGCGGTCGGCTGGGGCGAGGCGGCGGCGCAGCTCGGCGTCGACGTCGAGGTGCTGCCGGGGCATTGGCGGCGGGCGGTGCGCCCGTCCGAGGTGGAGGAGCGGCTGCGCCGCGACCGCGCCGGCGAGATCAAGGCGATCCTGGTGGCGCAGATCGACACCGCGTCCGGCGCCGGCAACGACATCGAGGCGATCGCGCACGCCATCAAGGCTGCCGGGCATGACGCCTTGCTGATGGTCGACACCGTGGCGTCGCTCGGCTGCGTGCCGTTCGAGATGGATGCCTGGAACGTCGACGTCGCCGTCTCCGGTTCGCAGAAGGGGCTGATGACGCCGCCCGGCCTCGGCTTCGTCGCCGTCAATGCCCGCGCCCGCGAGCTGCACAAGCGCGCCGACCTGCGCACCCCCTACTGGGACTGGACCTCGCGCGAAGGCGAGGAGCACTACAAGAAATACGCCGGCACGCCGCCCGAGCACCTGATGTTCGGGCTGCGGCAGGCGCTCGACATGCTGTTCGAGGAAGGCTTGGACAATGTTTTCCGCCGCCACCGGTTTTTGGCCGAGGCGGTGCAGCGCGCGGTCGGCGTCTGGGCGCAGGACGGCGGCGTCAGTTTCAACATCACGGCGGCGGCGGAGCGCTCCGACACCGTGACCGTGGTCGGGCTCGACGGCGCGGTGACGCCGCAGGCGCTGCGCGACTACTGCAACCTCAAATGCGGCGTGGTGCTCGGCATCGGCATCGGCGAATTGTCCGGCAAGGCGTTCCGCGTCGCCCATATGGGCCACGTCAACGCGCCCACCGTGCTCGGCACGCTCGGCGTGGTGGAAGTGGCGCTGCAGGCGCTGAAGATCCCGCACCGGCCGGGCGGCGTGCAGGCCGCGATCGACTGGCTCGGCCAGAGCGTCGAGCCGTAAGGTCAGCGCCGCGGCGGCGGACCGCGCGG
>DASWSO010000205.1:0-1647 GCA_036402635.1 Xanthobacteraceae bacterium | reverse complement strand
CGGCCACCTCCACCGCCCCCGCCGCCCGCGCGACGACGGGGGCGCCCGCCGGCGTGGCGGCGGACGCCCGGCCGGGCTCGCGTTGACCACCCATTACGGCGGAACCAATGACTCCCTTACGCTCCCGTGCCAGCAGGCTCGCCGTCGCAGCAATGCTGGCGGCGCTCGGTGCCTGCACCCTCGTCGGCCCCAATTACCAGTTGCCGAAGGGGGCGGTGGCGCAACGCGGCGACGCGGCGGCCCCCTTCATCGGCAGCGCCGATAAACTGTTCAGGTCGGAGCCCCTGCCGGCCGACTGGTGGCGCCTGTACCAGGACGCGACGCTCGATGCGCTGATCGCCAAGGCCTTTGCCGCCAATACCGACTTGCGGGTGGCGGTAGCCAACCTCGAGCGCACCCACGGCGTGCTCGAAGAGGTCGAGGAGCGCAAAAAGCCCGAGGTGGAAATGAGCGCGTCGCCGAGCTACGGCCGGCTCGCGGGCGCCGCGCTGGCCCGGCCCGACACGCTGCCGAACTTTGGCTTTTACAGTGCCGACATCAAGGTCGGCTACGAGGTCGACTTCGTCGGCAAAGTGCGGCGCGCGATCGAAGCGGCCGAGGCCGACATCGAAGCGGCCGAGGCGGCGGTCGACCTGACCCACGTGATGGTGGCCGCCGACACCACGCGCGCGTATGTCGACGCCTGCGCCGCCGGCCACGAGATCCACGTGACGGAGCACCTGGTCGAGTTGCAGCAAAAATTCGGCGAACTGACGGCGGAGCGCGTGCGGCTGGGCCGCGGTACCGCGCTCGATAACACCCGCGCGCTGAGCCAGCTCGAGTCGGTGCGGGCCACGCTGCCGCCCTTCGAAGCGCGGCGGCGCGACGCGCTGTACCGGCTGGCCGTGCTGACCGGCGAAGTGCCGGCCAACTTCCCGGCGGCGGTGGCCAAGTGCGCCGAACCGCCACGCGTGACCACCACGATTCCAGTTGGCGATGGCGGCGCCCTGCTGCGGCGCCGGCCCGACATCCGCCAGACCGAGCGCGTGCTGGCGGCGGCGACGGCGCGGATCGGGGTGGCGACCGCCGAGCTGTATCCGAGCATCAACTTCGGCTTGACGGCGGGCAGCATCGGCACGCTGACCGACATCGGCGCTTCCAACACGTTCCACTTCAACATAGGTCCGCTGATCAGCTGGACCCTGCCTGCGACCAGCACCGCGCGCGCGCACATTGCGCAGACGACGGCGATCTCCAGGCAGTCGCTGGCGCGTTTTGACGCGACCGTGCTCAACGCGCTGCGCGAAACCGAGAGCGCGCTGACGAACTACGCCCGCGAGCTGGACCGCAACGCAGCGCTGAAGGCCGCCTTCGACCACAGCAAGCTGGCATCGGAACAGGCGGCCAAGCTGCAGCGCTACGGCCGCTCCGATTTCTTTACGTCGCTCGAGGCGGAGCGCACCATGGCCAATGCGCAGCAAGCGCTGGCGGCCTCGGATGCGGCGCTCGCCGCCAACCAGGTGACGCTGTTCCTCGCGCTGGGCGGCGGCTGGGAAAACAGCCACGCCGAGCACGGCGAAAAGAACCAGCACGCCGCGACGAACGGGCACGGCGAGCCCAAGGCGCGGACCCAGCACACAGGGCAGAAAGCGGACCAGACCGGGGGCG
>DASWSO010000204.1:0-2504 GCA_036402635.1 Xanthobacteraceae bacterium | reverse complement strand
AAGAAGCACGACACGGTGCCGAACGGCCCGTAATCGGCGTGGAAGGTGTCGCCTTTCTTGGCGTCGATCGGCCGGATGAACGATCCGCTGAGGATGATTTGTCCCGGCTCCAGCCGCACCCCGTGCGGATGCAGCTTGTTGGCGAGCCAGGCGACGCCGTTGGCCGGGTGATTGAGCACGCCGGCGGCGACGCCGGTCTCCTCCAGCTGGCCATTGCGGTAGACCAGCGCCGCGACCCATCGCAGGTCGGTGTCCATCGGACGGAACGGGCGACCGCCGACCACCAGCGCCGCGTTGGCGGCATTGTCGGCGATCGTGTCGACGATCTTGCGCGTCGCCTTGCCCTCAGGATCGACCCGCTGCACGCGCGTATCGAGGATCTCGAGCGCCGGGGTCACGTAGTCGGTGGCGTTGAGCACGTCGAAGATCGAGCATTCCGGACCGGAGAGCGAACTCTTCAGCACGAAGGCGAGCTCCGCCTCCACCCGGATGGTGATGAAACGCTCGGACGGGATCTCGGCGCCGTCGTGGTAGAACATGTCGTCCAGCAGCACGCCGTAATCGGGCTCGCGGATGTTGACGGCGTTCTGCATCGCCTTCGAGGTCAGGCCGATCTTGTGCCCCTTGATGGTGCGCCCGGCGGCGAGCTTGCGCGCGATCCAGGCCCGCTGCACCGCGTACGCGTCCTCAATCATCATGCCGGGATATTCGACGTTGAGCATGCGGATCTGCTTGCGCGTGCGCTCGGCTTCCTCCAGCCGCGCGGCAGCGCCGTCGATCTGATCCTGGCTCAGCATCGCGCTCCCTCCCGAGAGCGCCGGATCCGGCGGCTTGGCGCCGCTCGCGTCCGCTCTCGGGATGCATTGTTCAATGCCCCGGGGCGGAGAGCAATCGACCCTGCGATTGCGCGCTACATCCCAACGTTGCGTGCGGGTCGGGGACTCCCGACGGCGTTATGCGCGCAGCACGCCGCCCGTGCGCTTCGACACTTCGGCGACGATCTTGGCGCCGACCGCATCGATCTCCGCGTCGGTGAGCGTGCGCTCGCGCGGCTGCAGCGTCACGGCGATCGCGATCGACTTCTTGCCGGCGTCGATGCCGGGCCCTTCGTAGACATCGAATACGCTGACGCCGGTGACGAGCTTGCGCTCGGCGTTCTGCGCCGCGCGCACGAGGTCGCCGGCCTTGACGGCAGAGTCGACCACGAACGCGAAGTCGCGCTCCACCGGCTGGAACGGCGACAGGTCCAGCACCGGCTTGGCGCGCGTGGCTTTCGCCTTCGGCTCGGGGATGCGGTCCAAAATCACCTCGAAGGCCGCAAGCGGGCCCT
This sequence comes from Xanthobacteraceae bacterium, assembly GCA_036402635.1. Taxonomy (GTDB): domain Bacteria; phylum Pseudomonadota; class Alphaproteobacteria; order Rhizobiales; family Xanthobacteraceae; genus DASWSO01. Next base: position 1,174 of record DASWSO010000204.1, on the reverse strand, counting down.
CGGCGCCGAGCGCTTCCAGCGCGCGCGGATGCAATTCGCCGAACCAGCCGAGCACGTTCTGCGGCCCGATCTGGATGGTGCCGCTACGGCCGGGATGCAGCCAGGCTGGGCCGCCGGCGACCACCTGCAGCGCCTGCGCCGGTGCGCCGGCCGCAACCAGCACGGCGAGCGCGTCGCCTTTCACGTCGAACGCATCGACCGCAGCGGCCTTGCCGGACCAGTGGCGGCCGCTGCCATTCGCTTTCGCCAGGCCACGGCGCACGCCCGCGGCGGCAATCAACTGATCCTCGGGCGCGTCGCCGCGGAAGACCTGGCCCGCCTCGAACAGCGCGACATCGCCAAAGCCGCGGTCGGCATTGCGCTGCGCCGCCGCCACCAGGCCCGGGATCATGCTCGGCCGCATGTCGGAGAGTTCCGCCGCGATCGGATTGGCAAGCGCGAGCGCGGAAGCGCCGCCGCCGAACAGCTGGGCATGATCGCGCCCGATGAACGACCATGTCACCGCCTCGGTCATGCCGCGGGACGCCAGCGCGCGCTTCGCCTTGCGGGTGCGCAGCTGGATCGGCGTCAGCACCGGCTTGCGCGGCGCCGCGCCGCGGTCGAACGGCGTCGCCGGGATGCGGTCGACGCCGGCGATGCGCACCACCTCCTCGACGATGTCGGCCTTGCCCTCGACGTCCGGACGCCAAGACGGCACCGCGACCTTCACCACCTCGCCCTGTCCGGCGACGAAGAAGCCGAGATGGGTCAGGATGCGCCGCATCTCGGGGAACGGAATGCTCAAGCCCGCGAGGCGCTTCACCTCGTTGACCGGGAAGTCGATCACGCGCTCCGGCACCTGCGGATCGCCCGCCACAATGATCTCCGACGGCGTGCCGCCGCAGAGATCGACCACCATCCGGGTGGCGAGTTCGAGGCCCGGAAGCATGAAGGCCGGATCGACGCCGCGCTCGAAGCGATAGCGCGCGTCCGAATTGATCCCGAGCTTGCGGCCGGTCTGCGCGATGTTCTCCGGCACCCACAGCGCTGACTCGATCAGCACGTCGGTGGTCGTCTCGGAGCAGCCGGTCTCCTCGCCGCCCATGATGCCGGCGAGCGATTCCACGCCGTTCTGGTCGGCGATCACGCACATGGTCTGGTCGAGCGTGTAGGTGCGGCCGTCGAGCGCCAGCAG
>DASWSO010000203.1:0-1791 GCA_036402635.1 Xanthobacteraceae bacterium | reverse complement strand
CGACTGCACGGTGCTGCCGGATGGAGCGACTGTCGTCATCGATGATGAGACCGCCCGCGAGCCGGACGCGGCGGTGCAGTGCGGCCGTCTTCCCGATCCGGACGCCCTCACCATCGACGCGCCCGTCATCGTGGTCGAGGTCGCCTCGCCCACCTCCATGAGGACCGACGAGGATATCAAGCTGGTCGAGTATTTCTCGGTGCCAAGCATTCAGCACTACCTGGTCCTGCACCCGAAACGGCGGGCCGTCGTGCATCACAGCAGGCAGGGCTCCGGCGAGATCCACACCCGCATTCTGCACGACGGTGCGGTGGACCTGACGCCGCCGGGTTTTTCGGTTTCGGTTGAGGCGCTGCTCGGGCCCGCACTCTGGACCCGCGGAGGCGGGCAATGACGGTGCGTAACGTCAATCGGCTCGGCCCCGGCAAGAGCCGCTATGCCGTTCCAGGTTTGAGGAAGCGATAAGAATGGCACCGCGTCGTCTTGCCGCCGCAGCCCTGCAGCCGAAGGAATTCGCCTTCACGGCGGACAACCTCGGCTGGGCGCGCGCGCAGCTCACCAAGTATCCGGAAGGGCGGCAGGCTTCCGCGGTGATCCCGCTGCTCTGGCGGGCGCAGGAGCAGGCCGGCGGCTGGGTGCCGGAGGCGGCGATCCGCTATGTCGGCGAGCTGGTCGGGCTCGCCTATATCCGGGTGCTGGAAGTCGCGACCTTCTACACGATGTTCAACCTGGCGCCGGTCGGGCGGCACCACGTGCAGCTCTGCGGCACCACGCCCTGCATGCTGCGCGGCGCGGAGGCGCTCAAGGACGTCTGCCATCGCCGCATCGGCGAGCCGTTCCACGTCACCCCGGACGGAAAGTTCTCCTGGGTGGAGGTGGAATGCCTCGGCGCCTGCGTGAACGCGCCGATGGTCCAGATCAATTACGATTTCTACGAGGACCTCACGCCCGAGAGCTTCGGCCGCATCCTCGACGATCTCGCCGCAGGCCGTGACGTGAAGCCGGGCCCGCAGATCGACCGGCAGTTCTCGGCGCCGTCCGGCGGGCTCACCAGCCTCACCGACCCGGCGCTCTATAACGGTTCCAACGGCCAGCACCCGTCCGGGGCGACGCAGCCGCAGCAAGGCACGCCCGCCACCGACGATTCGGCGAAGCGGCCGGGCGAGGCGGCCAGCCGCCGCGAGGAGCCGGCTCCGAAAGCCCCGGCCGGCGACGCTTCCGCGCAACACCAATCGACGAGACGCGAATAATGCTCTCGGACAAAGACCGCATCTTCAAGAACCTCTACGGCCTGCACGACTGGGGCCTCGAAGGCGCGCGTGCGCGCGGCGCCTGGGACGGCACCAAGGCGATCTTGGAAAAGGGCCGCGACGCCATCATCAACGAGATCAAGGCCTCCGGCCTGCGCGGTCGCGGCGGCGCCGGCTTCCCGACTGGCCTGAAATGGTCGTTCATGCCGAAGGAGTCGAAGGACGGGCGGCCGAGCTACCTGGTCGTGAATGCCGACGAGTCGGAGCCCGGCACCTGCAAGGACCGCGAGATCATGCGGCACGACCCGCATCTGCTGGTCGAGGGCTGCCTGATCGCCGGCTTCGCGATGGGCGCGCACGCCGGCTACATCTATGTGCGCGGCGAGTTCATCCGCGAGCGCGAGCGGCTGCAGGCCGCGATCGACCAGGCCTACGAGGCCGGGCTGATCGGCCGCAACGCCTGCGGGTCCGGCTGGGACTTCGACCTCTACGTCCACCACGGTGCCGGCGCCTACATCTGCGGCGAGGAGACCGCGCTGCT
>DASWSO010000202.1:0-2437 GCA_036402635.1 Xanthobacteraceae bacterium | reverse complement strand
GTCTGGACGCGACCTGCTTCTCACCGGTGGTAGTCCGCGAGCTCGACTTGGTAGGCATTCCCATCTCTCCAGGCGAAACAAATGCGCCATTGGTCATTGACGCGCACGGAATACTGACCCGCCCGGTCACCCTTCAGCTTCTCCAGCCGATTTCCCGGAATGCGTCCCACTTCATCGAGACTCCCTCCGGCATGGATTGTCACCAGCTTCTGCAGCGCCCTGCGTTGAACATCGCTGGGAACGCGTCTGCACGACCGTCCGTGAAAAAGGTCTTCGGTCTCTTTTGAGGCGAAGCTTTTGATCACGCCGCGAATGTAATGCTGAGCGGTACAAAGTCAAATGGTCCCTCAGCCGCGCACCCGCGGCAGCATGATGAATTCCCAGGGGCTTGGCATAGGCCCGACCGGCACCTCGATCAAGGTGGGCAGATCGCGCCGCGCGAAGCCTCGCCGCAGTGCAGCACGAAGCTCCTCCGGGCCGCGCACCCGCTCGGCGGCGGCGCCGAAGCTCTCGGCGAAGCGCACGAAGTCGGGGTTGGTGATGTCGCTGGCGATCAGCCGGTTGCCGTACTGCTCCTCCTGGATGCGGCGGACGTTGCCGAAGGCGCCGTCGGCAAACACCACCGTGACCAGCGGGATGCGGTGGTGCATGGCGGTGGCGAGCTCGGCCGCGGTGTAGAGGAAGCCGCCGTCGCCGGAGATCGAGAGCACCGGCACGTCCGGGCGCGCGTGCTGCACGCCGAGCGCGGTGGCGAAGCCCCAGCCGAGATTGTCCTGGAAGCCCGGGGAGATGAATGTGCGCGGCGTATACACCGGCAGCGCCAGCCGGGCCGCGAAGCCGACCTGCGTCACCTCGTCGACAAAAATGCCGTGCTCCGGCAGTTCCGCCCGGATCGCCTCCAGAAAGGCGAGCTGCGGCGCCAGCCGGCCGAGCCGGCCGCGCAGCTTCGCCTGCCGCTCCGCCATCTCGTCGCGCCGCGAGGGCCGGCTGCGGCTGTGCGCCGGCAGCACGTCGATGAGGCGGCGCAGGATCGGGCCTGCGTCGCCGAGCAGCGCCACCGCCGGCTTGCGATAGCGCTCCGGCTCCTCCGGATCGGCGTCGATGCGGATCACCGCCAGGTCGTCGTCGAGCCCCCACATCGCCTGCGGCACGTGCAGCCGCGTGCCGATCCCGAGCACGACATCGGCTTCCGCCCACAGCTCGTGCGCCAGCGGCAGCGTCACGCTGAGCGGGTCGCGGCTGTCGAGCACGCCGCGGCCGCGCCGGTAGCCCATCACGGGCGCCTGCAGCATGGCGGAGAGCTGCGTCACCTCGGGCGAGGCATTTTGGGCGCCGCCGCCGCAGATGATCAGCGGGCGCTTGGCGTTGCCGAGCCGCTTGGCGGCGGCCGCGACCGCGTCCTCGTCGATCGCGACCGGGTCGGGCACGGGCGCCGCGATCGGCGGCACCGCGCCGGCGCGCCCCCACACGTCGATCGCGCATTCCAGCGCCGCCGGTCCGGGTCGGCCGCGCGCCATCGAGGCGATCGCCGCCGCCACCAAAGCAGGGGCCTGGTGCGGCGCCGTGATCCGTGCGGTGAAATCGGCGAGCCGCGCCAGGATGCCGGCTTGGTCGCGCACCTCGTGCAGGTGGCCGTAGCCGCGGCCGATCTGCGCCTGCGGGATCTGCCCGACCAGCGCCAGCACCGGCGCGTTCATGCCATGCGCGGTGAGCAGCGCCGCGCCGGTGTTGAGCAGCCCGGGTCCCGGCACCACCGTGTAGGCCTGCGGCCTGCCGGTCGCGAGCGCGGCGCCGAGCGCCATATAGGCGGCGCCCTGCTCATGCCGGGTATGCACCGTGCGGATGCGGTCGGCGGCATGGAACAGCGCGTCGAACAGATGGTCGTTGTGGATGCCGGGCAGCGCGTAGACGGTGTCGAGCCCGTGCGCGATCAGGGTCGCGACCGTCGCCTCCGCCGTGGTCATCCGTTGCATGCGCGCGGTTCCCTCGCGGCGGCGACATTGCCGAGGCCGCGCGGGCCTGTCGAGGGGCGGGCGCCCTGACCTGCGACCGAGCTTATGCTATGCAGCGTGCATGAATGCGGAGGAAGCGATTGCCCTGATCAGACGGCACGAGGCCGAGCTGAGGCGGCTCGGCGTGCAGAGCCTTTCGCTGTTCGGTTCGACGGCGCGCGGCGAGGCCGCCGCGCGCTCGGACATCGACGTGGCCGTGAAGCTGGAGGACATCCCAGGCGGGTTTGCGACATTCGGCCGTCTCGACCGCATCCGCGAGCGCCTGGGTCACGTTCTTCAGGCGAGCGGTTCGACGAAGTCCTAAGGGCAGTCGCGAAGCAGAAGCGCAAGAGCCGGTGCCTAAGAAGTGGTCGACAGGCTAAGCGGAGCAGTCTTCCCGGCGCCGAAGAGGAAATGGAACCCCAGGTCACGATGAAGCTGAATGG
>DASWSO010000201.1:0-2799 GCA_036402635.1 Xanthobacteraceae bacterium | reverse complement strand
CGCTTGGCGCGCTCCACATCGACCCCGAACAGGCGCGCTTGGTTCTCGCCGAGGATGAGGCGCTTGTCCTTCTCGGTGATCTCCGGATAGCCGTAACGCTCCTGCAGCTGCTCCGGGATCTGCATGTTCCAGAACCACTCGATCATCGGCTGCGGGTTCCCGAACAACGGCGCCTCGGAGCCCCACAGGATGCGGTCCGAGCCCACGTCGCGCAGCAGGCGTCCCATGTAGTCCTGGAACTGCCACGGCGCGATCATGGGCAGATGCATGGTGCCGGACAGCACCAGAACGACGTTGGGAAAGCGCGCGGCGATGTAGACCGTCTCCTCGAAATACGGCAGCGCCAGGTGATGGATCGCGAAGGTGAGGTCCGGGAAGTCGGTCGCGGCACGCTGGATGTCGAGTGGACTGAGGTCTTCCAGCCGCGCGCGCGTGATCGGGAATCCCTTGTGGAACTGGAACACGTTGATGCCCAGCTCGCGGCCACGCTCATAAAGCGGATAAGCGAGCTCCGGGTCGTCGGCCCTCCAGGACTTGCCGATGTGCGCGTTATAGAACTTGAATGACTTGGCGCCGAGCTCCTTCACCTGGCGCTCCATCTCCTCCAGCGCGCCTTGCAGGCTGGGGTAGAGCGGGTCGACGCCGCCGCAGAACATCACCCGATCCGGAAACGCGCGCGCGAACTCGTACTGCGCCTGCACCGGCGCGAAGCCCTGCTTGTAGACGTCGTAGAGCACCACGGCCTGCGCCATGGCCATGTCGGTTGCGGAGTCTTCGAACAGCAGCTTGCCCAGGTCCTTCGGATTCCACTTGCGGGCAAAGCTGGAGAACATATCGCCGTTGCCGTACGTGGCCTCCTGGCCGGCCGGCCGCCGCACGTCGCCGAGCCGCAAATGGAAGGCGCGGTCGAGCCCGCTGTCCGGACGGGCCAGATTCGCATCCGACAGATCGTAGTTGTGAACGGCATTGTCGAAGACGAAAACGTCGTTGTTCAGCATCTCACTTCTCCCCGGGACGACGCATGCTCAGCGCCTCGTTACATGATCCGTTTGCCGGCGGGCACCGCGGCTCGCCTAGTGCCTGTTGTACAACCCCGCTTGCGATGCGCGCTCCTGCACCAGCGTGAGGACAAGGTCGACGGTTGGTGTAGCGACACCGGTCAATCGGCCGAGCTCCTGCACGACCGTCACCAGCGCATCGATCTCCATCGAACGTCCGCGCTCGAGATCCTGCAGCATCGACATCTTGTGCCCGATGGCCTTGCCGGCGGCCGCCAGCCGGCGATCCATCATGCTCTCGTCGATGGCGACGCCGAGCGCGTCGCTCACCGCCTTCGTCTCGCGCATCATCTGCTTGCAGAGCGTCCGCAATGACGGTTCCGACGTGATGCGGTCGAGCGTCGCATGGGTGAGAGCGCTGATCGGGTTGAAGCAGACGTTGCCCCATAACTTCAGCCAGACATTCCAGCGCACGTTGTCGCGCACCGGCGCATCGAAGCCGGCGGCGTTCATGGCGGCGCTCAGCGCCGCGACCCTCGGAGAAACGGAGCCGTCCGGCTCGCCAAGCGTAAACCGGTTGAACTCGTGATGTTCGATGACACCCGGCGCGACCACCTCGCAGGCCGGGTCGACCACGCAACCGATCGCCCGCTCCGGGCCTATCGACCGCCATTGCCGGCCGCCGGGGTCGACGGACTCGAGATGGCTTCCTTCCAACGCACCGCCATGCCGGTAGAAGTACCACCAGGGAATGCCGTTCATCGCGGTCACCACGGCGGTGTCGGCGCCGAGCAACGGTCGAAAGGCGTCCGCAGCCTCGTGCGCCTGATGCGCCTTGAGCGCGCAGATCACGTACTCCTGGCGGCCGAGCGCGCTCGGCTGGTCGCTGGCGCGGACCGAAGCGTGCTTCTCTTCACCGGCGATGCGCAACGTGAGACCGCGCTGCCTGATCGCTTCGAGATGCGCACCGCGCGCTATCACGCTTACATCCTGCCCGGCGAGCGCCAACTCCACCGCCAGATATCCGCCGATCGCACCGGCGCCAAAGACGCAGATCTTCATTCGGCCCGACGTTTCGCTCCGGTCAGATTTCGAACCGCGATTTGAACCGCTCCATGCCGACCGTCACGCTCTTCACCTGCGTGTACTCGTGCATGGCTTCCGGTCCGTGCTCGCGGCCGATTCCGCTCATCTTGTAGCCGCCGAACGGAATCTCCGACTGGTAGCCGTACGCGTTGATGAACACGTTGCCGGCCTCGATCTCCTGTGCGATCCGGTGGCTCTCGCGGATGTTGTTCGACCAGACGTAGCTGGCGAGCCCGTAATCGGAGTCGTTGGCCATCGCTATGGCTTCGTCGACGCTGTCGTAGCGGGTCACGCAGAGAACCGGCCCGAACAACTCGTCCCGCGCCACCGCCATGTCGGGGGTCACGTCGGTGAGGATGGTGGGGCGCAGGAAGTTGCCCCTCTCCAGTCCGGCGCCGCTCTCCTTCTTGCCGCCGCAATACACTTTCGCGCCGGCCGCTTCGGCCGCCTTGACCTGCCCGAGGATGTCGTTGAGCCTCTCTGCGGTCATCAGCGGACCGAGTTGGGTCTTGCCGTCGAGCGGATCGCCCATCGGAATGCGATTGGCCATCGCGGCGAGAGCTGCGACGAACTTGTCGTGGATCTTGGCAGGCAGGAAAAGCCGCGTGCCGGCGAAGCAGACTTCCGCCTTGCGGGCGAACGCCTGCGTCAGCACGCCGTCGAGCGTCTCATCCCAGTCGAACGCGTCGCAGACGATGATGGGGCCCTTGCCGCC
>DASWSO010000200.1:0-2707 GCA_036402635.1 Xanthobacteraceae bacterium | reverse complement strand
CCGGCCGCGCTGGCGATGCGAATGCCGGCGGTCCAGCGCTTGTCGATATAGGCCTCGTGCACGCCGATGCTGGCGCGCGGGGTGACGCAGATCCGGTTGAGCGGGACGATCCCGAGCACCAGCGTACAGGCCGAATTGCAGATGCCGTCGATGATGACGCGTTCGCCGCGGTCGCGGATCTTGGCGTATTTGGCCTTGTAATGATCGACCAGCCCGCCGTGGTCGCGGGTGACGCGGTAGTCGGCCCGACTCGCGGTGGCGGCAAGGCCGCCCATGAGAATCACGCACACAAACAGGACAGCACGAACCATCCTCAAGCGCTCCGTCGCAGATCGTCGATCATCGGAAGTGTTGGCAAGGGCTCCCCTGTCCATTGCCGGTGTCCGCAGGTGCGATCTTTGTTGCGGGACAAGCCGGCAAAAGTTAGCCAAAAGCTGGTTAGGCTTGCGTTAACGGTGAGGCAGCCCGCCAGCTCGTCCGGGAAGCTGTGCACGTCCACGCGCCATGCGCTCGCGGTGCTGGACATGGCGGCCGGCGGCCCTCAGTTTGCCGCCTCGGCCACCGCAAAATCTGAGGGTTGAGGGTTGAGCGAACCCGGCTTCGTGCATCTCCACGTGCATTCGTCCTTTTCGCTGCTGGAGGGGGCGCTTCCGATCGCGCGCCTGGCGGAGCTGGCGAAAGCGGACCGGCAGCCCGCGCTGGCGTTGACCGACACCGACAACATGTTCGGCGCGTTGGAGTTTTCCGAAAAGCTCGCCGGCACCGGTATCCAGCCGATCATCGGCTGCTCGCTCGCAGTCGACTTCGAGGACCATGAGGGTGACGCCCGCACTCCTGGCCTCGCGACCAAGACTTGGCGGCTGGTGCTGCTGGCCGCACGCGAGCAGGGCTATCGCCAGCTCATGCGGCTGTCGTCGCGCGCCTTCCTGGAGACCCCGTCGGACCTGGCGCCGCATATCAAGCTGTCCTGGCTGGAGCATACCGAGGGGCTGATCGCGCTCACCGGCGGACCGGCTGGCCCACTCGACCTCGATCTTGCGTTGGGCCGTAGCGACCGCGCCGCCGCCCGCGCCGACCGGCTGATGAGCATCTTCGGCGACCGGCTCTACATCGAGCTGCAGCGGCACGGACTGGCGGCCGAGCGCGCGGTCGAGCCGGGGCTGCTGGACATCGCCTACGCCAAGGGCATCCCGCTGGTCGCGACCAACGAACCGTATTTCGCCCGCGCCAACGACTACGAGGCGCACGACGCGCTGATCTGCATCGCCGAAGGGCGGATGATCGCCGAGTCGGATCGGCGCCAGCTCACCCGGGAGCACCGGTTCAAGACCCGCGCCGAAATGGCGGCGCTGTTCGCCGATCTCCCGGAGGCGCTCGAATCCACGGTCGAGATCGCGCAGCGCTGCGCGTTCCGCCCGCAAGTGCGCAAGCCGATCCTGCCGCAGTTCACCACCGCGACCGGCGAGGAGGGGCTGGCCGAGGAGGCCGCCGAGCTGCGGCGGCAGGCACATGCCGGCCTGGAGCAGCGGATCGCCAGCCAAGGCACCGCGCCCGGGGTCAGCGTCGAGGATTACCGCAAGCGCCTCGACTACGAGCTGGACGTCATCGCGGGCATGAAGTTCCCGGGCTACTTCCTGATCGTCGCCGACTTCATCCAGTGGGCCAAGGCGCAGTCGATTCCGGTGGGGCCGGGCCGCGGGTCGGGCGCCGGCTCGCTGGTCGCCTATGCGCTCACCATCACCGACCTCGATCCGATCCGGTTCGGGCTGATCTTCGAGCGTTTCCTCAATCCGGAACGCGTGTCGATGCCGGACTTCGACATCGACTTCTGCCAGGACCGCCGCGACGAGGTGATCCGCTACGTGCAGGCGCGCTACGGCCGAGAGCAGGTAGCCCAGATCATCACCTTCGGCACGCTGCAGGCGCGCGGCGTGCTGCGCGATGTCGGGCGCGTGCTGGAGATGCCGTACGGACAGGTCGACAAGCTCTGCAAGCTGGTGCCGCAGAACCCGGCGCATCCGGTGACCCTGAAGAAGGCGATCGAGGAGGAGCCGCGCCTGCAGGCGGAGCGCGAGCGCGAGCCGGTGGTCGCCCGCGCCTTCGATATTGCGCTGAAGCTGGAAGGACTTAACCGGCACGCCTCAACCCATGCGGCAGGCATCGTGATCGGCGATCGGCCGCTGCATGAGCTGGTGCCGCTCTATCGCGATCCGAAGTCCGATATGCCGGTCACCCAGTTCAACATGAAGTGGGTGGAGCAGGCCGGGCTGGTGAAGTTCGACTTCCTCGGCCTCACCACGCTGACGGTGCTGGAACTCGCCGCCAAGCTGGTGCGCCGGCGCGGCATCGAGGTCGATCTCCTGCGTTTGCCGCTGGACGACCCGAAACCCTACGCGATGCTGGCGCGCGGCGAGACCGTCGGCGTGTTCCAGGTGGAAAGCGCCGGCATGCGGCGGGCGCTCGTCGACATGCGCCCGGACCGGCTGGAAGACATCATCGCGCTGGTGGCGTTGTATCGGCCGGGCCCGATGGCGAACATCCCGACCTATTGCGCGCGCAAGCATGGGCGCGAGCAGCCCGAATACATCCATCCGAAGCTCGAGCCGGTGCTGCGCGAGACCTTCGGCGTCATCATCTACCAGGAACAGGTGATGCAGATCGCGCGCGATCTGGCCGGCTACTCGCTCGGCGAAGCCGACCTGCTCCG
>DASWSO010000199.1:0-2853 GCA_036402635.1 Xanthobacteraceae bacterium | reverse complement strand
TGGTGCGTCGCAAAAATGTTGCCCAAAAAGTGACTTAACATTTTGGCAACTGCGTTCCGCGTAGCTTGGACTCCCGCTGTGGATGTCTCGCTTTCGGGCTTGGCGCACGGCGGACCTTCGCTTCTACTTTTGCGCGCACCGGAACATTCGACTCGGTGCGGCGCAGGCAGGGGCCTGGGGACAACGGGGAACGGGCGCCTGTGTACGGCGTGTCTGGCAGGGGACTGGACCTGACATGATCGGCAGAAGTGCCGGAGCCTCGCGCGGGCTCCGTTGGAGCCTTTTGGCGCTTGCGGTCCTGGCCGCCGTGGTTGCGGCGGCGAGCGACGCGGACGCCCGCGGGCGCCGCAAGCGTCACGTCGTGCGGCAGGGCGGCGGCTACAGCCCGCCTTATGCGGCGATCGTGGTCGACGTGAATTCCGGCAAGGTGCTGCACGCGACCAATCCGGACGCGATCCGGCATCCGGCTTCGCTCACCAAGATCATGACCCTCTACCTGCTGTTCGAGCAGCTCGAGGCCGGCAAGGTGCGGCTCGATACGCCGCTGCCGGTTTCGGCGCATGCGGCCTCGCAGGCGCCGTCGAAGCTGGGCTTGCGGCCCGGACAATCCATCTCGGTCGAGGATGCCATCAAGGCGCTGGTGACCAAGTCGGCGAACGACGTCGCCGTCATCATCGCGGAGGCGATCGCCGGCGACGAGGAAGACTTCGCCAAGATGATGACGCGCAAGGCGCGTGCGATCGGCATGGCGCGCACCGTCTATGCCAATGCGTCCGGCCTCCCCGACGACGACCAGGTCACCACCGCGCGCGACCAGGCGACCCTCGGGCGCGCCATCCAGGACCGTTTCCCGCGCTACTACCGCTATTTCTCGACCGCCTCGTTCCAGTTCCACGGTCGCTCGATCCGCAACCACAACAACCTGCTCGGCCGCGTCGAGGGCGTGGACGGGATCAAGACCGGCTTCATCCGCAAGTCCGGCTTCAACCTCGTCTCGTCGATGAAGCGCGACGGCCGCCACCTGGTGGCGACGGTGCTCGGCGGCTCGTCGGGACGCTGGCGCGACGCCCGCATGCGCGACCTTCTGGAAGGCAACGTGGCGCTGGCGGCGGTGAAGCGGACGACGCCGAGGGCGGTGGAAATCGCCGATGCGGCGGAGCCGGCGCGCGAACTCGCCATCGCCAGCCGCGAGCCGGCCACAGAGCCGGTATCGACCCGCGGCGTGACGCTCGCGCATGCCGACCCGCGCATCCCGGCGCGCATCCCGCCGGCCGAAGCCGTTGCTGCGCCTGCGGCGCCGATGCAGAGCTATTCGTCGTTCACGCTGCCGAAGCAGGAAGCCGCGGCGCCGGGGTCCGCCGATCCGATCAAGCCGATCATGGTACGGACCGTCAGCGTCACCCGCCCGGCCCCGAAAACCAGCCTGGTGGCGTCGCTCCCGCAGGGTTCCGCCGAAGCCTCGCGAGCGGCCGCCGCGCAGCCCGGGCGCGCCGCGCAACCCTCGCCCGGCGCGATCGCGCCGCGGCAGGTGGCGTCCGTAGGTGAGCCGATCGCAGTTCCCGCGCTCAGCGAGAGCAAGCCGCCGCGTGTCGCCCCGGGCGAATGGCTGATCCAGGTCGGCGCGTTCCCGGCGGAGACGCAGGCGAAGGACCGGCTGAAGGAGGCGCGCGATGCCGCTCCGACCGCGCTCAGCCGCGCCGAACCGTTCACCGAAGCGGTCGTGAAGGGCGACGGAAAGCTCTACCGCGCGCGCTTCGCCGGCTTTCCCAAGGAGCAGGCCGAGGCGATCTGCAAGCAGCTCAAGCGCAGCGATATTTCCTGCCTGGCGCTCAGGAACTGAGCGCCCAAGGCGCCGACTACGCGGCGCCCCATAACGAAGGCGCCGGCTAGCCGGCGCTCCATAACAAAGACGCCGGCCTAACCGGCGTTCCATAACAAAAACGCCGGCTAATCGGCGTTCCATAACAATTGAGGCGTCAGCGGTCAGGAGCCGTCGAGCGATGTTGCGTATGGAGTACATCACCGATGTCGGCGAAGCAGTACGTCTTTGGCCAGGTTGACGCGCGCCGCGAGGTACGTCGAGCCCCCGTGGTCGGGATGCAGTTTCTTCATGAGCGCCCGGTGGGCGCGGGTCACGTCGGCGGCGCTCGCCCCCGCCTGCAGGCCAAGGACCTGATACGCCTCCTCTTCCGTCATTGGCCCGCCGCGCGGCGGAGTGCCCCGGCCCGTTGTCGCATCACCATCCGCGTTTTCACGCCAACGGGGATCCCGGCGGTCAAGGTAAGCTGCGAGTAGCGCGCGGCTCTCCTCGTCGATGTCGCCGGCGAGCCGGACCAGCGTCGGGACATTGAGGGCGTCGAGCGTGGTGCCTTCGTAGGGGCCGGCGAGGATACGGCCCTGCATGGCGCCGCTGTCGTGGTCGAGCTCCATCTCGACGAAGGCGGTGCGCACGCGCGAGACCTGCCCGGGAGTCTTGTTCCAGCGGCTGCCGAAGCCGGCCGGCATGCCGGGCCACCAGCCGAGCAGGCTCAAGCCGGCGATCCCGAGCGGCAGCGCGAAGGCGAAGCGGCCGGTGACCGCCAGGAACGCTGCGCCGGCGAGCGCGCCGGCACCGCCGGCGGTCTTGGTCACCCGCACCAGCCGGCGCGGATCGGCCTTGGCGGCCCATTTGAGCACCAGCCAGAGCAGGATCAGGACGGCGAGGCCGAAGAGGACGGTGGGCATCCGCTATCTCAGCTGCTCGAGCAGCAGGCGGGCGCCGGCATGCTGCTGCGCCGACAGGTCACTGAGCGCGCGCACCCCGCCGGCGGCATAGACCGCGGCGGCACGGAGCAGGTCGCGCAGCACGTCGGC
>DASWSO010000198.1:0-2354 GCA_036402635.1 Xanthobacteraceae bacterium | reverse complement strand
GCGCGCGGTGCCGAGCTGCGCGATGCGGCGCGGCTCGGTGCGCTGGCGGCGGCGGAGGTGATCCAGCATCTCGGCGCGCGGCCGGAAACGTCGCTGCGCACGCTCGCGGCCGAGAACGGCCTCGCGCTCTGAGCTGCGAGGCGCCGCTGTGGCGCAAAGCGCACGCGCATGCGCCGCGTCATCCTGTAGTAACCAGTTGGTAAGCGCCGGTGGTTAGCAATGGGTGAAGGGCACGCGAGGATTGCAGACCAATGGACGCCAAGACCGATCACGCGCCGGCGGGCGCGAGCGAACCCGCATGTGAAATCGTAGGGCAGGAAGCGGCGGCCACCATCGAAACCGTCGCAGCGCCGCCGCTGCAGGCCGAAGCGGCGTCCGATCCGGCGGAGACGCCGCCGCAGGATCACGGCGAGCCCGCAGTCGAGCCGCACCCGGCCGAAGCGCAGGATGAAGTTCACGAGCCGCGCTACAGCGAAGCTCCGATGTTCGTCGCGACGCCCGACCAGCGCGCCGCCTATATCCGCGATCCCGAATACGACTGGACCTCGGTCTACACCGCGCCGGACGAGCCGCTGCACCATCAGGTGCGCGAGGAGCCGGCCGCGAAGAGCCGCTTCTGGCTGCTCGCCGCCTCGATCGCGGTCGCGGCTTCGGTCGGAGCCGCCGCCGGTGCGGCCGGTTTCGCCGGCGTCGTGACGCTCGCCACTCCGGCCGCGAAGCCGCCGACGATGCGCCTTGCCGCGCCGCTTCCGGCGCCGCTGGGGCGGGCCGATCTGGCGGAAGAGACGAAATCGCTGAAGGAGGCGCTCGGCCAGGTGCGCGGCAGCATGCGGTCGGTCTCCGACACCGTCGTGTCGCTCAAGAGCAACGTCGAGACCTCCGGCAAAACCAGCGCGTCGCAGATCGGCAAGCTCGGCGAAATGCTGGTGAAGCTCAACGAAACCGTGGAGCGGCTGGAGCGCTCGCAGGCCGAGCCGGCCGCCCGCCTCGCCAAGGTCAGCGAGACCCTTGAGCGGCTCGAAAAGCGCGCCGCCGTGATCGCCGCCGCGCCGGAGCCGACCGGCTCGGTGCGCGCCGCCGCGGCGCCCCCGCTGCCGCCCGCATCGACGGTCGCCACTTCGGCTGCCGCCGCCCCGGCGGCGGCGGTGATCGATGCCACCGGCGCCAAGGCCCCGGTGGTGGAAGGCTGGATCGTGCGCCGCGTCTATGACGGGGTCGCGCTGGTGGAAGGCCGCAACGGCGTCTCCGAGGTGGAGCCGGGCGACAATATCCGCGGGGTTGGCCGGGTGCAGGAGATCAAGCGCCAGGACGGCCAGTGGGTGGTGGTGACCAGCCGCGGCGTGATCCTCAGCCGCTGATACGAAAAATCCCGCGGCCGGGCACCTAAGTGCCTGATCGCGGGATAAAAAAAGACCCCGGCTGCCAGGGGGCCGGCTCGCCGGGGTCGCGCCACGTCCAACTCGTCCAGAGGTCGGTCGGGGGCTGGAGATCGACCACGGACACTCCCTCAACCGTGGCGGCGCGGATCGGTTCCGCCGGGTGCCAAACTTTTTTCCGACTTTTTCGCGGACCATGAAGGACCACGGGCCGGGGGGCGCAGCCCGTCCGGCTTGATCCGCCGGTGCTCTCATGGGAGAGAGCGAGGCCGCCCGGATCTGGCGCGGCCCTTAAGCCTCCAGCTGCCGTCCGCACCGGAGAACAACGAAATGCCCGGCGACATGCGTCGCGTGCTCGTGGTCGAAGACGAAATCCTGATCGGCATGTTGCTCGAGGACATGCTCGGCGACCTCGGCTATCAGGTCGCCGCCACCGCCTCCCGCATCGATGAGGCCTCCCGGCTCGCCCGCGAGGCGGAGATCGACCTGGCGATCCTGGACGTCAACCTCAACGGCCAGGAAGTCTATCCGGTGGCCGAGATCCTGGCGGGCCGGGGCATCCCGTTCGTGTTCGCAACCGGCTACGGCGAGCGCGGCTTGCCGCCCGCCTTCCGGGACCGGCCGACGCTGCAGAAGCCGTTCCAGCAGGCGACACTCGAGCAACAGCTGACCGCGATCGCACGGCGTCCCGACTGACCGCAGGGCGCTTTCCGCGCATGAGCGGATTGTTTGCAATTTAGCGGCATTGTGCGCGCCATGCCGCCCCGCGCGCGCCCACCCAAGCCATCGAAGACCCGCGAGCCGCCCCGGCGGCGTGCCGATCCGCGTGCCGTGGAGCTGGCCCTGGCCACCCTCGCGCACGAGGTGCGCACGCCGCTCAACGGCATTTTGGCGTTTTCCGAGCTGCTTGCCGTCTCCGATCTGCCGCTGCGCGAGCGCCAATGGGCGCGTTCGGTCGCCGACGCGGCCGCGCACATC
>DASWSO010000197.1:0-2010 GCA_036402635.1 Xanthobacteraceae bacterium | reverse complement strand
GAGAAGGTCGCGCGGCTGCACCTGGACAAGATCGGCGTGAAGCTCACCAAGCTGCGTCCCGACCAGTCCGCGTACATCGGCGTGCCGCCCGAAGGCCCTTTCAAGCCGGACCATTATCGCTACTGAGTCGATGGCCTGTGGATGTGCTGACGGCGGGGTTCGCCCGGCCGTTTGCGTTTGCGGTTTGCAAGCATGCGCCGACTCGGTCGAGACTTCGCGCCGCCGCTGTGGCATGATCCGGTTCAGTTCGCTGGTGTTTTGAACCTCGACACGCCTGGGTGCGGCCGATGCCGTGGTCGAAACGCCCTCCGACCGCGCAAAGGAGTTTTCACTATGTCCAATTTCGTGAAGGCCGCCGGCCTCGCTGCCGGCGTCGTCACGCTGTTCGCCGTGGGCGGCGAAGCGTATGCGCAGACCGCCGCCTATTGTGCGGTCGCGGGCGGCCGCAACAGCTACGAGAACTGCGGCTACTACACGCTGGCGCAGTGCCGTGCTGCAGTGAGCGGCGTCGGCGGCTTCTGCCAGCCGAACCCGCGCTTCGTCTACACCCCGTACGCCGACGAGGAGCCGGCCTATGCGCCGCGCCGTCAGCGCTCACGCCGGGCGTACTGAATTGCCTAAGCTCATTCTGGCGGCGTCCGCCGCGGGCCTGCTGCTGGCGCTTGCCGCGCCGGCGGGGGCGCAGGAGTATCGCTACTGCCTGGTCGCTCCCGGCGGCTATGGCGGCGCCTACACAAGCTGTGCGTTCTCGACCTTTGCGCAATGCCAGGCGAGTGCTGCCGGCGACGGTGCCCTGTGCCAGCTCAATCCGGCTCTATCGAGCACGTCCGCGACCGGCGCGCCGGAGCCAGCCACCCCGGCCCGCCGTTCTCGTCAACCGGACAAGCGCTAAAACTCAATGAAATCGACACTCGTGATCGGCGGCCATCGCGTCGCCATGCTGGCGGCGATCTCCGCGCTCGCAATCGTCGCCGGCGTGGCGGGTTCAGCTTCCGCGGCGCCTGTCTATCCGTACTGCGCGGTCAGCCGCGGTGCCGACATGAGCTACGAGCAATGCTCGTTCGGCTCCCTAGAGGAATGCCAGGCGGAGGTCGTCAGCCTGCGCGGCTATTGCCATCCGAATCCGCGCTATGTCGCGCCGGTGGGTCGCGCCTGGAACGCCGATGACGGGGTCGCCGAGCGGCCGCGGCGGGTGCGGCGTCCGCGCGACTGAACTCAGGCGACCGCGAATGTCCGGCGCAGCAGCGCCGGATAGCGCAGGGCCTGCAGCGAGCCGCGCGCGCCGAGGAAGATCAGCAGTGCAATCCACAATCCGGTATTGCCGAGCGGCTGCAGTGCCCACCAGGCAGCGAGATACAGCCCGAGCGAAGCGAGCATCAAGTTGCGCATGTCGCGCGTCCAGGTGGCGCCGATGAAGATGCCGTCATAGGCGTAGGCGAACACGCCGGCGATCGGCGCCAGCGCGGCAAAGATCAGGAACTGGTGCGCGACCGCGCGTACTTCCGGGCTGACGGTCATCAGTGCGATCAGCCCGTCGCCGGCCAGCGCGAATACGGCGGCGACGATCACCGCCAGCAGGAAGCCCCAGCCGATCGCCAGCCGCACCGCGCTGCGGAATGCAAAACGGTCACGCGCGCCGACCGAGCGGCCGCACAGCTGCTCGGCGGCGGTGGCGAAACCGTCCAGGAAGTAGGCCGCCACCATCACCAGGTTATGCAGCACCGCATTGGCGGCGAGCACGGTGTCGCCGGCGCGCGCGCTCTGCGCGGTGAAGAAGGCGAACCCGGCGATCAGTGCCGCCGTACGGATCATGATGTCGCGGTTGATCACCACCATGCGCAACAGCTTGGCGCGGTCGAGTACGGTCGGCCATGCGGGCCAGGCGGCGCCGCGTGCCAGATAGGCGGCGATGCAAAGCCCCGCGACCAGCCCGACCGCTTCCGCGATGACGGTGCCGAGCGCCGCGCCGGCGACGCCCAAACCGAGCACCAGCACCAGCACGCTGGTGGC
>DASWSO010000196.1:0-2470 GCA_036402635.1 Xanthobacteraceae bacterium | reverse complement strand
GGGCAGCCTTTCGGCGTCGCTCGACCAGGTCAACTGGGTGCTTACGTCCTACATCGTCGCGGCCGCCATCATGACCGCTCCGGTGGGTTGGCTGTCGGATCGGTTCGGCCGCAAGAAGCTGCTCATCGTCTGCGTCGCCGGCTTCACCTCCGCGTCGTTTCTGTGCGCGCTGGCGCAGAGCATCGAGCAGATGGTGCTCTACCGCCTGTTGCAGGGCATGTTCGGCGCCGCGCTGGTGCCGCTCTCGCAGTCGGTGATGCTCGACGCCTATCCGGCCGAGCAGCGCGGCCACGCGATGGCGATCTGGGGCATGGGCGTCATGCTCGGCCCGATCATGGGGCCGACGCTGGGCGGCTTCCTCACCGAGACCTACAGCTGGCACTGGGTTTTTCTGATCAACCTGCCGATCGGCATCCTGACGATCGTCGGCCTGCTGATCTTCATGGACGAGACCAGGCCGAAGACGCATCTGCGCTTCGACTGGCTCGGCTTCCTGGCGCTGGCGCTCGGCATTGGCTCGCTGCAGCTGTTGCTCGACCGCGGCGAGCAGGTCGGCTGGTTCGGCTCCAGCGAGATCGTGATCGAGGCGATCTTGTCGGTGGCCGGCTTCTATTTCTTCTTCGCGCATTCGCTGACCACGCGCGAGCCGTTCATCCGCTTCGCGATCTTCCGCGACCGCAACTTCCTCACCGGCTGCGTGTTCATGGTCGTCATCGGCATCGCGCTGTTCGCCACCATGGCACTGGTCACGCCGTTCATGCAGACCATGCTGGGCTATCCGATCCTCACCGCCGGCTACCTGCTCGGCTCGCGCGGGCTTGGCACGCTGATCAGCATGATGGCGGTCAGCCGGCTGCTGCAGGTGGTCGAGCCGCGCTGGCTGATCCTCTGCGGGCTGACCCTCACGGCCGGAACGCTGCATACGATGATCGGCTTCACCGGCAACACGTCGCAGCACACGATCGTGGTCACCAGCGTGATCCAGGGCTTCGGCATCGGGCTCGTGTTCGTGCCGCTCAATACGGTGGCGTTCGCCAGTCTGCCGCCGCACCTGCGCACCGACGGGACTTCGATCCTGACGCTGGTTCGCAACGTCGCGAGCTCGATCGGCATCTCGGTGGTGATCGCCAACCTCAGCCGCTGGACCACACTCAACCACGCGCAGCTCTCCGAGCACATCACGCCGTTCAACGATGCGCTGCGCGCGCCCGACGTGGCTTCTGCGCTCGACCTCTCCACCGAGACCGGGCGTGCGATCGCCGACAACCTGCTGACCCAGCAGGCGGCGTTCATCGCCTATGGCAACGATTTCACGCTGCTGATGTGGCTGACCATCGCGGCGATCCCGCTGGTCGCCGGCATCCAGTCCGTGCGTCATCGCCTCGGCCGTCCCGACACGCCGGCGCACGCGCTCGATTAGAGGCGTTCATCGCCGGCCGGCCGTGGTACCGTGCCGGCCTCGCCCGCCGACCTCACCGAATGGACTCCGACATGATCGACCTGTACGCGCTCACCAGCCCCAACGTTCAGAAGATCTTCGTGGCGCTGGAGGAGTTCGAACTCCCCTACAAGGTCATCCCGGTCGATGTGTGGAAGGGCGAGAACTTTGCACCGGATTTCCTCAAGCTCAATCCGAACGCCAGGATCCCGGTGATCGTCGACCACGAGGGGCCGGGCGGAAAGCCCTACACCGTGTTCGAATCCGGCGCGATCCTGCTCTACCTCGCCGACAAGACCGGAAAGCTGCTGGCGAAGGAAACGGCCGCGCGTTACGAGGCGATCCAATGGCTGATGTGGCAGCTCACCGGCGTGGGCCCGATGTTCGGTCAGTTCACCCACTTCAAGCGCTTTGCCGGCGAGGCCGGTGGCGATTACGCGGCGAGCCGTTACCAGACGGAGGTGCGGCGGCTCTACGACGTGCTCGACGCGCGACTGGGCAATGCGAAGTATCTCGGCGGCGCCGAATACTCGATTGCCGACGTGGCCACCTTCCCGTGGATCCGCAATCATGAATTCCACGGCATCAAGCTTGCGGAGAGGCCGAACGTCGCGCGCTGGTTCAACGAGATTTCGGCGCGGCCGCAGGTCAAGCGCGCGCTCGCCAAGGTGGATGCGATGCAGAGCGCGCGCGACAGCGCGACCGAGGACGCCAAGGACCGGTTGTTCGGTCGTGGCGCCTATGCCAGGGCGTAGCGGCGCAGCTGGCCGGTGCATTCCTCGCATTGGTAAGCGCCGCGGGACCGCGGCGCTGGAAATTGCGCGACAGCGTTAGCCTCCCGTTTACCACTCGCGCAATGCGGTCCCACAACCATCCCTGGCGCGCAGCTGGCTTTAACCTGCCGGTGAGTCCGCTTGCGCGATGATGCGCGAGAGCGGGAGACGCCCGGTGTCGATCGTCGACCAAATGCGCGCCCAGCAGGCGCAGAAGCAGGCGAGTGGTTCGGGGCTGCTGCCGCTGGCCATTGCGGCC
>DASWSO010000195.1:0-2167 GCA_036402635.1 Xanthobacteraceae bacterium | reverse complement strand
ATCGACCGCGCGCGGCGCCGGCACGGCATCACACCGGCTCCCTCGAAGCGAGCTGCTGCAGGACGGCGGCGACGGCGGCGCCCGGGCCGCGCGGATCGCGCCACACGAACGCGCCGACGGCGATGAAATCCGCGCCGGCCTGCACCAGCGGTGCGATCTCGTCTGCGGCGGCGGCGAAGGCCACGCAGGGCGGCTGGAAGATCTCGCTCCACCACCCGACGCGCTCGAGCACGACGTCGAACGGCGGTCGCGCTCCGGTCGCGTCGGTATCGCCGAACATCGCGTAGTCCGCCCCCACTTCCCCTGCCAGCATAGCATCATGGCGGGTGCGCAGGCCTCCGGCACCGGCGATACGGTCGGGCTTGAGCTGCGGCAGGGCGGCTTGCAGCGCGGTGACATCGGCCAGGTGCGCTCCGTCGGCCCCGGCGCGCGCCACCAGGTCCGCATGGCCGGCCAGCAGCAGCGCGGCGCCGCGGCCCTGCACCAGCGGCACGATCGTCTTGGCGATGTTGACGAGGCTGCGCTCGTCGCGCTGCGGCAGCTGCAGCAGGACCGCGGCCAGGGCCTCGATCGGCACGGTTTCAAGCGCGCGTGCGAAAGCGTCCGCGTCGTCGACCGTATCGGTCACGAGATAGAGGCGCGGAGCAGGGCGTGTGGCTTCCGCCTTCTGCCGGGATGTCATAGGCCTCGATATAATGCATTCGGGCGGCCAGGGGCACCTGCCCTGTCCGCCCGACTTGTGACGCTTGTCTCCCTGCAGATGCGGCCGGTCGCCGCAGCCGATCAGGCCGCCTTCTTCTCCAGCTCCGACTGCCACTGGCCGAGCGCCGCGAGCCCGTTCATGCGGGCGCGGTGCGCGAACGCGCGCTGCGCGGCCGCGACATTGTCGAGCTTGCCGGACCAGGCCTTCTGCGGCGCCGCCTGCAGCGCGCGGCCATACGAGAAGGTGACCTTCCACGGCAGCCCGCCGACGCGGTTGATGGCGTCGAGATGCGCGGTCGCCTCCTCGTCGGACTGGCCGCCGGAGAGGAACGCGATGCCCGGCACCGCGCCCGGCACGCAGGCCTTCAGCACCCGCGCGGTCTTCTCCGCCACCTCCTCGACCGAGGCGCGCTTCTTCGACTTCTTGCCCGGCACCACCATGTTGGGCTTGAGCACCGTGCCTTCGAGCGCGACCTTCTGGTAGTAGAGCTGCTCGTAGACGGTCTTGAGCACCCACTCGGTGACCTCGTAACAGCGGTCGATGTCGTGCTCGCCGTCCATCAGCACTTCCGGCTCGACGATCGGCACGATGCCTTCCTGCTGGCACAGCGCCGCATAGCGGGCGAGCGCGTGGGCGTTGGCGCTGACCGCCGCATAGGTCGGGAAGCCGGGGCCGATGTCGATGACGGCGCGCCACTTGGCGAACTTGGCGCCGAGCTCGCGGTACTCCGCGAGCCGCTCGCCGAGGCCGTCGAGGCCTTCGGTGATCACCTCGCCGGGGCAGAACGGCAGCGGCTTGGTGCCCTTGTCCACCTTGATGCCGGGAAGCGAGCCGGCCGCCTCGATCAGCTTGACCAGCGGGGTGCCGTCCTTCGCCTTCTGCCGGATGGTCTCGTCGTAGAGGATGACGCCGGAGATGTGGTTGCGCATCGCGTCGGCCGAGCGAAACAGCAGCTCGCGGTAGTCGCGGCGGGTGTCGGCGGTGGATTGCACGCCGATCGCGTCGAACCGCTTCTGGATGGTTCCGGAGGACTCGTCGGCGGCCAGGATGCCGCGCCCCGGCGCCACCATCGCCTCCGCCACTTTGTTGAGTTCAGCGAGGTTCATCGCACTCTCCCTGTTCGTTCTAAAACAGTCATGTCGTTCTTGCGGCTAGGCCAAACCGAGAAACGACGCAAGGGCGCGATCGACGGCCAGCAACTGCTCGGCCTCCAGGCGTCCGACCGCCGCTCTCACCTTCTCGGCTGCCACCGTCTGCGTTTTGTCGATCATGATCTGCGAAAGCTTCCTCAGGCCGTTTTGCATCGTAGGTTCGACCAGGATGCGGATAGCTGGTGAAGGGATAATGTCACTCGTCAGCGGCAGCACCGTCACGGTGGAATGGTCGCGAAACGCGTCCGACTGCACGACCACGGCAGGTCGCGGCTTTCCGGACTCCCCCCGCAGAGCGACAGTGACAATGTCG
>DASWSO010000194.1:0-1873 GCA_036402635.1 Xanthobacteraceae bacterium | reverse complement strand
TGCTGCGCCCCGGCATGCTGTTCACGATCGAGCCGATGATCAATCTCGGCCGCCCGCACGTGAAGGTGCTCTCCGACGGCTGGACCGCGGTGACGCGCGACCGCTCGCTGTCGGCGCAGTTCGAGCACTCGGTCGGCGTCACCGAGACCGGGGTCGAGGTGTTCACCTTCTCTCCCAAGGGGATCGAGAAGCCGCCGCATCGCGCCGCCGCTTAGTCCCGTTCTGCGCTTTGCAAAAACCCGCAATCGCGGCATCCTGACCGGGCCCGGCGCGGCCCGCGCCGGGCGCGTCGGGGTGACCGGCGCTGAAGACCGACAACGACAGATCCACCGGACTGGCGGAGGCCGCGCCGCATTACCACGGCCACCGCGACCGGCTGCGCACGCGCTTCCGCGAGGTCGGCGCCGACGCGCTCGCCGATTACGAGCTGCTCGAGCTGGTGCTGTTTCGCGCGGTGCCGCGCGGCGACATGAAGCCGCTCGCCAAGACGCTGCTGAAGACCTTCGGCTCGTTCGCCGAGGTGATCTCCGCCGCGCCGGCGCGGCTGGCCGAGGTTGCCGGCGTCGGCGACGCCGTCGTCACCGAGCTGAAGATCGTGCAGGCCGCGGCGCAGCGGCTCGCCCGCGGCGAGGTCAGGAAGCGCCCGGTGCTCTCCTCCTGGTCGGCGGTGCTCGACTATTGCCGCGCCGCCATGGCGTTCGCCGACAAGGAGCAGTTCCGCATTCTATTCCTCGACAAGCGCAACCAGCTGATCGCCGACGAGGTGCAGCAGGTCGGCACCGTCGACCACACGCCGGTCTATCCGCGCGAGGTGGTCAAGCGCGCGCTGGAGCTCTCCGCCACCGCCGTGATCCTGGTGCACAACCACCCGTCAGGCGACCCGACGCCGTCGCAGGCCGACATCCAGATGACGCAGTCGATCATCGAGGTCGCGCTCCCGCTCGGCATCGCGGTGCACGACCACATCATCGTGGGCAAGGAGGGCCACGCCAGCTTCAAGGGTCTGAGGCTGATTTGACCTCCGCGGGGCTATGCTGCCGCTCCCAACAACGCCGGCGAGATAGGCAAGCGTCAGCGCCCAATCACTCCTTCCAGCCGGCTTTGCGAAGACCCTCCAGCATTGGCGCATACTCGACGCTGCAATATTGTGGCGGCGGTCGCCTCACATACATTTCAAACGAAGACGGCGCGTTTGTTTGCAGCGTCTGCAAAACGGCCTGCGCCTCTCGCGTGCGGTCAAGTTGGCCAAGCGACGCCGCGAGCCAGCGATAGGCGAATGGATGTTTGGGATATTGGCGGACGGTCTGCCTTGCCGTCAGCGCGGCCTCCTCATAGCCGCCGTCCAGATACAGCGACACCGCGACCTGTGTGAGGCGGATCGGGCGAGCCGGATCACGCGGACTCAATGCAAGGTACTGCTGAAGGGCCGCACGGCCCTCTGCGCGACGTCCCGAATACACCAGGGCCGCTCCTTTAACCCCAAGCGCATCAGCACAGTTGCTGTCCACAGCCAGGACTTGCTGCGCCTCGTCAAATGCTTCTTCAAGATCGCCTTGCAGCAAAGCACCTAACGCCAGCCGCGCTCGGGCCTCTGTATCGTTCTCATCGAGCGCGATCGCGTTGCGGATCAGGGGCTCGCCCAAAGAGCATCCTTCGGCAACTGTCATCTCGCTGTAGATGGACGCGGACATCATATGAGACCACGCCAGCGCACTGAAGCCGGGAGCGAAGGTTGGATCGCGCTCGAGGGCGCGTTGAAAAAAACCGAGAGCCACTTGGTTCTCCGCCGCGTCGCATTTGGACATGTGCCAGATGCCGCGCTGATAGGCCTCCCACGCCGCCAATTCGTCGGGATGCTTCCGCAACGCGCGCC
>DASWSO010000193.1:0-8170 GCA_036402635.1 Xanthobacteraceae bacterium | reverse complement strand
CGCTTGGCCGGTGCGGACCGCGAAATCCAAGAGCTCGCGGGCGAGCGGGTCGCGCGGCAGAGCGGCAAAGTCCTCGTGGCGGCGCAGCAGCCAAGTCCATTCGGCATGGTGGCCCGGCTCCATGGCGCGGGCTGCTGCGGGCTCGGTCGGAGCCCAATCCGCGGTGAAGTACTCGCCCAGGGTCCGCGTCTCCGGATCAAAGAACCTCGCCTTCAGCAGAGCGCGCAGCGCTGCCGCGCGGCTCAGCGCGATCGGATGATTGAGGGTTTGGTGCAGCGCCAGCATTGCCTCGAACATGTGCATATGCGGGTTCTGCCGCCGCGGTACCGACGCCGGCACCCCTTCCTGCAAGGTGCCGTCGCCGACCGCGAGGTGCTGGTCGCAGAAGGCGAGCAGTTCATCGACCAGGACACGCACCTGCGCGTCGCCAGAAGCCTGCGCGAGCCAGCCAAATGCCAGCAGCAGGAACGCGTGGTCGTAGGTGTCGCGCAGCGGATTTGCGACCCCGCCATCGGGCGCCAGCAAATGTACGTAGCCGGGAGATCCGTCCGGCGCGCGGCAGCGGTCGAGCACGAACTCCAGGGCGTCGAGCGCGATCGGCAAGCCCTCCGGATACCAGCCGAGTGCCGACGCGTGGGCGTAGACGTAGATCTGGCGCGCCTGCACGCGCGTGCGGCGCGACGCGGAGCGGTCGACGCTGCCGTCGAGATGCAGACGCTCGATGAACCCGCCGCGCGGATCGAGGCCGCGGCTGCTCCAGAACGGCAGCGCGAGCTCCACCGTCCAGCGCTTCAGGCTCGATGCTATGGCATCCCGGGTGAAGTAACCGGCATCGAGCGGCGCAGGCACGACGTGCGTCAACCTTCGATCAGCGTCTTCACGGACGCTGCGAGCGCACGAGGCGCGACGAACGAACCGGAGGGCCCGCACACGACAATCATGTCTTCGAGCCCAGTGACTGCGACCGGTGCGCCCTCGGCGATCACCAGCGAGCGTCTGCAATCCGAGAGCTTTGCCTCGCCGAGCACGACGTTGTCGTGCTCGTCCTTCGTGTGCGCCTCGTAAATCGAATTCCAGTTGCCGATGTCGCTCCAATGCAAATCCGCACGGACCACGGCGACCCTTTGGCTCTTCTCCATCAGCGCGAAGTCGATCGAGGTTTTGCGGGCGGCGCCGAAGTGCTCACTGCGCAATTCCAGCTGCCGGTCCTGCTTCACACCGCGTTCGACAGCGAGGGTCGCCGCGTCCCAGATATCCGGCATATGCACCTGCGCCTCGCGCGCGAAAGTCGCTCCCGAGAACACGAACATGCCGCTGTTCCAATCGTAATCCCCGCTGCGCAGATACGCCTCTGCCGACTGCGCTTGCGGCTTCTCGTGAAATCTCGCGACCTCGAAAGCATCGGCTGCGGCCGCGATGGCCGCACCACGCTGGATATATCCATACTCCGTCGATGGCGCGGTCGGTTTGATGCCGAAAGTGGTGATCCAGCCGGCCGACGCGACTTTGGCGCCTCTCCCCAGCATGGCGGCGAAATCCTCGACGTCCGGGATCAGGTGATCGGCCGGAAATACCGCGATCCCGGTGTCCGCCCCATGCTCGCCCACAATGTGCGCCACCCCGGCGGCGATCGCCGGGCCGGAATCGCGGCGCATCGGCTCCAGCACGAAGCGCACCGGACCGGGCGCCAGGTCCTGCAGCTCGCGTCGCGCGATTTCCTCATGTGCGTGGTTGGTGATGATGACGATCTCGTCCACGCCGGCAGCGCGGATGCGTTCCACGGTCAGCTGGAACAGCGAGCGATCGCCGAATAGCTTGAGGAACTGCTTCGGCCGCTGCTCGCTTGAAATCGGCCATAGCCGCTTGCCGGCGCCGCCAAGCAGCAGAAGCGCAATCAGAGGAGTCGACATCTCGTTCCGTAAGACCGTCGCGCGGGTGGGATCAGCGGATTACCCGCTCGCGCGCGGGATTACCAGCCTGGACGCCTCCGGGTTCAGGCTTCCCGCCCCCTCACCCCAGATCCCCACTACCAGTTAGGCGTCCGGTTCTCGAGGAAGGCACGCAGCCCCTCCTGCGCCTCCCCGGAGGCAGCCACGTTGCAGAAGTGCTCGGCCGCGTAGCCGATGCTCCGGCGATAGTCGAGGTCGTTCGTCCGCATGAAAGCGGCCCGTCCCAGCCGCATTGCGTTCGGCGACTTGGCCGCGAAGGCCAGAGCGAGCGCCCTCGCCTCCTGCCGCAGGAGGTCGTCCGGCACGACCCGGCTGATCAATCCGAGCGCGGCCGCCTCGGCGGCGGCGAAGCTGCGGCCGCTGAATAGAAGCTCGAACGCGCGGTGGCGCCCGACGATCCGCGGTAGGTGGGCGAAATGGATCGCCGGAACCAGGCCGAGATCAATTTCCGGATAGCCGAAGGTAGCGCTCTCGCCCGCGATCAGCACGTCGCAGGAAATAGCCAACGTCATGCCCCCGCCGCGCGCGGCACCGCTCACGACCGCAATCGAGGGCTTGCCGAGATTGTGCTGCACGTCGTTGAGCTCGATGTACAGCAGGTCCAGGAACTTCCGGATTTCGCCCGCCGATCGGCCGAGCAGGATCTTGAGGTCGAGGCCGGCGCTGAAGCGGCGCGGAACCGCGCTGGTCAGCATCACGGCACGCACACCATCATCCGCCGCCGCGCGCCGGAACGCCGCGACCAGCTGTTCGAGCAACGGCAGGCTCAAGGCGTTCACCGGCGGCCGGGCGAGCGTGATCTCGGCCACCCGGTCCGCGACTTCGTATCGAACCTCCGCATCGGCCATCGTCTTGGTGCTCCGGTTGAGTTCGGACCTGGGGGGCGCGCGATTATAGTGTCGTCGCGTCGGCGGTTCTGCATACTGGCTCGCCGGAGGGTACCATGAGCGACAAACCAGCTTGCGGAGAGGTGAAGATCGTTGGCCCGGCCGAAGGCGACAGCTACTGGCAGCCGGTGCCGGCCAACGGCTACGTCCGCAACATCCTCGGCAGCGCGGCGTTGAATGCGCGTGGCAACTTTTCCATCGGCACCCAAACGGTCGCGCCCGGATGCTTCATCCGCGAGCACACCCACGCGCACAACGAGGAGATCATCGTGGTGCTGGAGGGCCGCGGGATCGCCCGCATCGACGGCACCGACGAGCATGTGATCGAGAAGGGCTCGGCGGTCTACATCGGTGTCAACCGCAAGCACCACTTCCTCAACCCGCATGCGGAGCCGATGACGTTCCTGTGGATCATGCTCCCGGGCGGGCTCGACAAATTCTTCGCCGAGATCGGCCGGCCGCGCAGCGTCGGGGAACCGGCGCCTGAGCCGTTTCCGCGGCCGACAAACATCGCCGAGATCGAGGCGCGCACGGTGTTCGGCTGGGTCGACGACCGCTTCAATCCGAACGGCTGAGCCGGCTCACAGCTTCGGGCAGATGTAGCCTTCGCCCAGAGGGCTCTTGAAGCAGCCGACCGACTCCGGCAGCAGCAGCTTCGGCAGATACAGCACCACGTCCGGGAACAACACGGTGAACGCGATCGTGACCAGGAACACGACGTAGATCGGCAGCGACGCGAACATCGCCTTGGTGAACGGCACGCCGATGAACTTCGATGCCACCAGCAGGGAGAGACCGTAGGGCGGCGTGATCAGGCCGAACACCAGCGTGGTGATCAGCACGACGCCCATATGCAGGCTGTTGATGTCGCCGAGCTCGTTGAGTTTGATCACGATCGGCATGAAGATGATGATCGCCGGCACCGCGTCCATGAAGTCGCCGATGACGATGAACAGCAGCACCAGCAGCAGCATGATGATGCGGCCGTCGTGGCCGGCGACCAGTTCGATCCAGCCGGACACGATGTCCGGACCGCGCAGGTAGGCCAGCATCCAGCCGAACGCGGAGGCCCCGGCGACCAGCGCCAGCGGAATCGAGTAAAGCAGTCCCGTGTAGACGAAGTCGCGCGGCAGCTTGGAGATGTGGCTGCGGTTGAGCAGCGGGATCAGCACGACCAGGATATAGACCGCAGCGACCATGCCGGCTTCGGTCGGCGTGAACCAGCCGGTCAGGATGCCGCCCATGATGATCAGCGGGATCATCAACGGCAGCGCTGAGGCGCGGGCGGCGTCGGCAAATTCGCAGAGCGTGGCGCGCGGCCGCCGCATCCCGACCGGACCGAAGAAGTGCGCATAGATCATCAAGCCGATGCCGATGAGCACGCCCGGCACGATGCCGGCGAGGAAGAGCCCACCGATTGAGACGTTTCCGGTGGCGCCATAGACCACCGCCATGATGCTGGGTGGGATCAGGTTCGCCATGGTGGAGGCGCAGGCGATCAGCGCGGCCGTGTAGGCGCGGTCGTAGCCCTCCTTGTTCATCTCCAGCGCGACGGTGCGGCTCAGCACCGCGACGTCAGCCGTGGACGAGCCGGAAATCCCGGCGAAGAACATGCTGAAGATGGTAACGACCTGCGCCAGGCCTGCACGGAAATGCCCCACCATGGTCTGCGCCAGGCGGATCATGCGGTTGGTGACGTCCGCGGAGGTCATCAACTCGCCGACCAGGAGGAAGAAGGGGACCGCGAGCAGGATTTCGGAATCGATGCCGTGGAACATCTGGCCGATCATCGACTGCATGCTGATCGGCGTCAGCGCGCAGGCGACTAGCACGCCCGCCATCAGGGCGAACGCGACCGGCACGCCCATGTAGCCGAAGCCCAAGAACAGGGCGGTCATGAGCAGGAGGATCGAACCGTTACCCATTACTTGATGCCCGCGAAGTCGTCCGCGTCTTCCGGACCCTCGAAGCCGTGGCGCCAACCGTTGATGATCTGCTCGAGGCAGAACAACACGATCAGCGCGCCGGACAGCGGCACGCTCAGCGTGTAGGTGCCGAGCGGGATGAGCGAAGGCGCCCGATAGCTGCCGAGGTCATTGAGGAAGTTCTGGATGCCGAACACCACCATGGTGAGTGCGACCGCCAGGATCACGAGCCGGTTGAATATTTCCATGAAACTGCGCTTCGGACCGTTCATGTGCTTGGTGATCTCGACCAGGTTGAGATGATCGAGGCGACGCGTCGCCACCGCCATGCCGATGAACACCCCCCAGGCGAAGAAGCCGGTGGTGGCCAACTGTAGCCAGAGCCACGGCGCGCCGAGCTCGCGCGTCACCACGTCCAGAAACACCGAGGTGGTGAACCCGGTGATGGAAACGCCACAGAGCATCATCAGGACGTTTTCGATCGGGTCGAGCGCCTTCCATTTCAGGTGGCGGTGACGATCGATGACGAACGTTTGAAAGGTCACGACTGCCCCCTGGGATCAAACGCCGCACGGGCGGCGGCACTCGCGTGACGCCGCCCGCTCAGGTCCCGCGCGGCAGCTCCGTCCGGCTGCCGCTTAGGCGTTATTTCACGTCGCGCACGAGCTTGAGGATTTTCTCGGCATGAGGGCCGAGTTCCTTCGCGAGTTGATCCTGGATCGGCTGCGCCGCTTTCATGAATCCCGACTTATCGACGCCTTCCACCACCTTTACGCCCAGCTTTTTCAGCCGCTCGGCGGAGTCCTTCTCGAGCTGCAACGCCTTCGCGGGCTCGGTCCTGCTCACCTCTTCGGCCGCCGCCTGCACCCACTGCTTTTCCTGGTCGCTCAGGCTGTTCCAGGTCTTGTCGCTGACCCAGAGGCAATTGTTGTTGGCTTCATGCTCCGTGATCGAAAGGACCGGCGCGACTTCGTAGTGCTTGTTGGCGAGATACACATTGATGCCGTTCTCGGCGGCGTTGACGACGCCGGTTTGCAGCGAAGTGTAGACCTCGCCGAACGGCATGTGCACCGTCTGCGTGCCGTAGGCCGGGAAATGCGTGTCCTCGGTCTTGGTCGCTTGCACGCGGACCTTCATGCCCTTGATGTCCTCCAGGGACTTGATGTCCTTCTTGCTGTAGATGTGGCGGAAACCCATGGTGATGAGGCCGAGCACCTGCGCGCCCTGCACGGACTCCTTCACCATCTCGCGGAACGCCACCGACACCTTGGGATCGGCAAGGACATTGGCCAGGTGTTTTTCATCCCGGAAGATGAAATGCAGCGAGAACACGCCGGCCTGCGGCACCACGGTCGAAGCGTTTGCGGTCGATGTGATCACGAAATCGATGTCGCCGGTGCGCAGCTTCTGCAGCATCACGGGTTCCTGGCCGAGCTGCGCGCCGGGAAACTGGTCGATGCTGAGCTTGCCGCCGCTTAGTTCCTTCAGCTTCGCGTCGAAGATGTCCGCCGCGATGCCGTAGGCGGTGGTGCGCGGCTGGTCGTATCCGAACGTGAATTTGCGTTGCGCGGACGCGTCGCCGGCGGTTCCCGCCAGCAGCAGTGCCAAGGTTGCGGTCGCCAGCCCGCGCCTGCATAAGGTCAAGGCCTGCATCATTCCCTCCCTGCTATGGCGCGCCGCTTTATTTGCGGTCATCATATGACATGATCAGGGCGCCTCGTCGGCGAGTCAAGGAGAGATAGTTATGGTCGGCGAAACCGTGCTTTGCGAGATCGAGGATGGCGTCGCGCTGGTCACGCTCAATAACCCGCCGCTGAACCTCGTGACGCTCGCAATGACGCGCGAGCTGAACGCCCTGGTGCGCCGCTTGGCGTCCGACCCGGCCGTGCGCGCATTGGTGCTGACTGGTAAAGGTTCAACGGCTTTCTGCGCCGGCTCCGACATCAAGGAGTTCCCGCGAATGATGGCCGCCGGCGTCGTGGTGCCGAACAAGCTTGCGGCCGAGAACGAGGCCTGGAGCCGCGTCGACGACTTTCCCAAGCCGGCCATCGCCGCGCTCAACGGTCTTGCTTTCGGGGGCGGGCTGGAGCTCGCCGCATGCTGCGACCTGCTGGTGGCCGAGGCCGGCCAACGGGTCGCGCTGCCGGAGATCAAGCTCGGTGTCTTCCCCGGCAGCGGCGGCACCATCCGGGTTACCCGCCGCATCGGCGAGGGGCGGGCCAAGGAGATGATGTTCTTCGGCGAACCGCTGCCGGTCGAGACCGCCCTCGCCTGGGGCCTGGTCAATCGCGTGGTGCCGCGCGGCGAGGCGCTGCCGACCGCGCTCGCGATGGCGCGGCAGCTGGCCGAGCAGCCGGCGGTGGCCTTGGCGGCCTGCAAGCGTTCCATCGACGATGCGCTCGACCTCACTGAAGACGAGGCGGTGCAGGCTTCGCTCGCACTGAGCGCCGACGTCTTCACCACCGCCGACTGCGCCGAAGGCGTCCGCGCCTTCTTCGCAAAGGAGCCGCCGCGCTTCGTTCATCGCTGAGGTGTTCTCGACGCGGTTTGGAGCTGCGCGATTTCTAATGTTACGTTTTCTCTCGCCCGACCCCGCCCGCGCTACGCCACATCGACAACGTTTCCCTGGAGCGCAGAGGCTTTAGCCGCAATGCTCGACCTGTTGCAGGGCGTCCGCGTCGTCAGCTTCAACCATTTCCTGTTTGGGCCGATGGGCATCCAGGCACTCGGCGACCTCGGCGCCGACGTGATCATGATCGAGACGCCGGACGGCGCGTGGCAGCGCCACTGGTCGAGCGGCGACCTTTGGCACGACGGCGACGGGATGCTGCATCTCTGCACCAACCGCAACAAGCGCAACGTCGCGATCGACCTCAAGTCGGAGAAGGGGCGCGCAATCGCGCTGCAGCTGGTCGACCAGGCGGACGTGGTGGCGGAGAACTTCCGGCCCGGCGTGATGGAGAAGCTGGGCTTCGGGTACGAAACGCTGAAAGCGCGGAACCCGAAGCTGATCTATGCCTCGGCGTCCGGTTACGGTCCGGACGGACCTTACGTGGCTCGGCCCGGACAAGACCTGTTGGCGCAGGCGCTGTTCGGCATGATGGCCATCACCGGACAGGCGCAGAACGGACCGCGTCCAGCTGGCGTTTCGGTGATGGATCATCATGGCGGGGCGCTGTTCGCGCTCGGCATCGTCGCGGCGCTTTTTCGGCGTGAGCGCACCGGCCGTGGTTGCCGGGTCGACACCAACCTAATGCAAGCCGCGCTCGATTTGCAGTCGGAATCGCTGACGGCTTGGCTGAACGCGCCGGCGCGGCCGCCTCAAACGCACGCGTTCCGCCACGTCGCGGCCTGGTACTACGCCGCGCCCTATGGGGTTTACGCCACGCGCGACGGGCATCTCGCGCTG